>BBFD01000520.1 GCA_001313065.1 Silvimonas sp. JCM 19000 | reverse complement strand
CCCCGGCCTATCTGCACCAGGCAGCACCGTTGGCCACGCCTTCTGATCTGACACAGCACGCGTGGCTGCGCAATGCCTGGCTGGATGAAGCTGATCTGACGCTCAGCGGGCCACAGCAGCAACGGCTGACGGTGCGGGCTGCGGCGCGGTATCGCAGCAATAGTTCGCTCGCGCTGCGCGACGCCATGCTGCAAGGCGCGGGCCTGTGTTTGACTCCCGCATGGCTGGTGGCCGATCTGATCGAAACCGGTCAGCTGTTACGCGTATTACCGGATTGGTCCGGCCCCACCCAGGCGGCGTGGCTGGTGTATCCGCAACGACGCTACCAGCCGCTGCGCGCGCGTTTGCTGCTGGATTATCTGGCCGCCGCGCTGCCTGGGCTGCCCGGTTTTGCCGCGCCCCAACGCCAGACGCCAGGCCTTGCGTAAATTGTTAAACTTGCGGCTTCGTCTGCGGAGCCCTGCCATGCAAAGCGCTGTTCTGGTCATTGATGTGCAACAAGGTTTGTTCAATCCATTGCCGCGTCCGTGGCAAGCCGATGATGTGGTCGCGCGTATCAACACGCTCACCTCGCGCGCCCGCGCCGCGCGGGTGCCGGTGATCTTTATCCAGCACACGCGCGCCGATGAACCGTTGTCTGCCGGCAGCGACAGCTGGCAATTGCAGCAACAACTCGAGGTGGCGCCGGGCGATGTGCGTATCAGCAAAACCACGCCCGATTCGTTTTTTTTGCACACCACGCTGCAGGCCCAGCTGGAGGCGATCGGTGCACAGCATCTGGTCATTTGCGGCTATGCCAGCGATTACTGCGTCGATACCACCACGCGGCGCGCGGCCGGGCTGGGCTATCACGTCACGCTGGCGGCCGATGCTCACACCACGCACGATCAGCCGCATGCTTCGGCCGAACTGATCCGCACGCACCACAACGCCACGCTGCAGAATATCGAAAGCTTTGGCGTGCCCATCCTCGCCCGCAACACCGCCGAGATCGAGTTCGCCGCTTGATCAGATTTGCGCCGCGATCCAGTGCTGGAACGCCTGCATCGCGGGCGTTACCCGGCGCGATTTAAGCCACGACAGCCAATAAGCCCCTTCCACCCGCTCCAGCGCAAAGGGCCGCAGCAATAACCCGGCGGCCAGTTCGCGTTCAAACATCTGCCACGGCGCCAACGCCACGCCTGCGCCCTGGATGGCGGCCTCGACCATCAAGCGCGAGGAATCAAACACTGGCCCGCTCACCGTCCATGGCGTCAGCCGGCGGCGCTGAGCCAGTCCTGCCATTCCTCGGCGCGATACGAGCGCAGCAAGGTTACCCGTGCCAGGTCGGCCGGCGTATGCAGGCGTAAGGCCACGCCGGGCGCGCATAACGGGGTCAACGGCGCTTCAAGCAAACGCTGGTTATGGCTGCCCGGCCAGCCGCCATCGCCAAAACGGATGGCCAGATCCAGGCCTTCGGCCGCCAGATCAACCAGGTTGTTATGCGTCAGCAGCCGCAGCTCAACAAACGGGTGGGCGGCGGCAAAATCTTGCAGGCGTGGCATCAGCCAGCCTATGGCAAAGGTGCCGACCACGCCCACGGTGAGCACTTCGCGAAACTGCCCGCCTTCAAACTGTTTAAGCACCTGGGCAATGCGGCCAAAGGCATCGCTCAGCACCGGCAACAGCGCGCGGCCTTCGTCAGTCAGACCCAGTCCACGCGGCAGACGCTTGAATAATTCAGCGCCCAGGCGCTCTTCCAGCGCGCGCACTTGCTGGCTGACGGCAGCCTGGGTGACGTTCAGTTCTTGCGCGGCACGGGTGAAATTAAGATGGCGGGCCGAGGCTTCAAAGGCGCGCAAGGCATTGAGCGGAAGATGCGGGTTCATCGCAGACCAAAGATTTTCTGGGGGCTGGCCAAAAAATATCCTCGTTTGTCATCGCTGCGCAAGCGGTGGATAGTCGCCGCCTGCACCGGTCGCATACACCCACCCCTACCCGACGAGATGCCCGCATGAACCCAACCCGCCCGAAGTCGTC
>BBFD01000519.1 GCA_001313065.1 Silvimonas sp. JCM 19000 | reverse complement strand
GGCGGCCATTGGCCGGTGGCATCCGCCATCGGCACCACGCTGGTGGCGCGCGAACATCACGGCCGCGCTCTGGCTACCGTGTTTATGGGGATGACGATTGCCTCGGTGGTCAGCCTGCCGCTCACCACCTGGCTGGCCGCGCATGTGGGCTGGCGCGTCATGTTTATGTGCGTGGCGGCGTCAACGTCAGTACGGCGCTGGCGGTGTTGCTGCTGGTGCGCGATGGTGGCCTGGGTTCGCGCTTGCCTTTGCCCGATCTGGCGCGGCTGTTGCTGCAACCGGGCATTGCCAGCGGCGTGGCGGTGGTGATGTTTGAAATGGGCGGCTTTTTTTATTAGCTACACGCTAATTGTGCCGCTGCTGCACGAACACTTCGGCATGGCGCCCGGCGTGCTGGAAATCGCGCTGGTGACGTTTGGCGTGGCGGGCATCCTCGGCAACTTTTTTGCCCGCGCTGCGGCCGACCGCTGGACTGCCGACAAGGCGTTGACGTTAGCGCTGAGCGCACTGGCCATCATCTATCTAAGCGGCTATATGCTGCCGCCGTTTGCCGTTAGCGCCTTTGCGATGCTGATGGCCTGGGCCGTCGCCAACGATCTGTTCATGCCGTCGCAACAGCGCCGCCTGGTGGAACTGGCCCCCGATGCCCGCGCGATGGTGCTGGCGTTGAATGCCTCGGCGCTGTACCTGGCATGTCGGGCGGCTCGGCGTTGTCAGGCTGGATCGATCATCAATGGGGTACGCGGCCGCTGCTGCTGGCCTCGGCGCTGGCGATGCTGGGTGGACTGGTGGCACTGAAGTGGTCGCGCCAGGCGCAGCGCAACGTGGCGGTGTGCGCCGCTTCCGCCTGATCGGGAACGCGAGCGATGCGCGTAAAAAAAACCGGCAGCGTAAAGGTGCCGGTTTTTTTTCTGGTCCGCCAAGGGACAGGGCGGACTGCGAACGCGCTATCAAGCCGCCGAAATGATCATGTACTTTTGATAGAGCTCTTCTTTGCTCTCTTTCATATCGGGATTGTGCGGAATGCAGTCCACCGGACAGACCTGCTGACATTGCGGCTCGTCGTAGTGGCCGACGCACTCGGTGCACAGGTTGGGGTCAATCTCGTAAATCTCGGCACCTTGCGAGATTGCGCTATTGGGGCATTCGGGTTCGCAGACATCACAGTTGATGCACTCGTCAGTGATCATCAGCGCCATGGCATTCTTCCTTCAAAAAACAAGATGTTTGAAACGGGGCCGGATTGTCCCATGTTTATGACAGCTGGGACAACGGCAATACGCCGCTGTTCAGATCGCATCGCCCGACGTGCTGTCCGCCCGCTGCAACAAGCCGCAGCGTACCGCGCCAGCTTTAAGCTCTTTTGACAGCGTCCAGCCGGCAGATCGGGCCACGCGGCGCATTCCGCATAGACGACGGCGTTCGGCTTTAACCTCGGGGCCAGCTGCGCCAGCACCTGCGCCAGCAGATCGGTGGCAAAGGGCGGGTCCAGAAACACGATATCGAACTGATCAGCGGTGCGGCCCAGCCACGCCAGGCATCGGCTTGCAACAGATCAACACGTTCGATGCCGATGGTTTTGCGGTTGCTGTCCAGCGCCAGATACACCGGCCGGGCTTTTTTTTCGATCATCACCACGCGCCGCGCATTGCGCGATGCGGCCTCGAAGCCCAGCGCACCGCTGCCGGCAAACAAATCCAGCAATCCAGCCCGCTCAGATCCTGCCCCAGCCAGTTAAACAACGTTTCGCGCACCCGATCCGGCGTGGGACGTAGGCCGTCTCCGTCAGGAAAATGAATGATGCGCCGCTTGTATTGGCCGCCAATAAGCCGAACCTGGTTTTTTTGTGCTGTGCCGCCATGCCTTCCCCGCGCTAAAATCGCGCCAAATCAGATATTTTCCGCCATTGCAGGACAAGCGCAAAGCCCATGTTCGATTTTTTTTCCGCAAGAAACCCAAGCCCGAAACGCCCGCTGCACCCGCAGCGGATGTCACCCCGCAGCCAACGCCACCGCTGGTCG
>BBFD01000518.1 GCA_001313065.1 Silvimonas sp. JCM 19000 | reverse complement strand
TCCAGCGACACCGGGGCGAGTTCCAGCGGCAGCACCAGCACCGGCCGCCCGGCCAGCATGACCACCGCGCCCAGGTCGACCTGGCTGCCATCTTCGATCCAGCTGGGGCTATTGGCTTGTACCACCAGCAAATCGGCGGTACTGGCGTGGTGGATTAAAAAAAATCCGCCATCGAGCGCACTTCCAGCGCGCAATGCCAGCGGCGGCGCGGCACCCGCGTTTCGAGCACCTGATGGAATTCGAGTTCGGCGTCGGTGGCCTCGCGTTCCAGCGCGTCTTTGTTCAGCACTGCGGGGTCGATATAGCCAAAGCCGTCGGCATACACCGTTTGGGTGACCTGGCTGCTGAGCACGCCGGTGACGCTGGCGCTGAGCGTCTCGGCCAGTGTGCCCACGATTTCAAGCAAGGCGCGGTTGGATTGTCCCGTGCGCAGCAGCACGGTGATGGCGTTGTAAGACATGACGATGGCCCTCCAGATCTGGCTGCCACGCCAGCCCTGGCGTGGCTCTGGCCTCGCTCATCCGCACGGTGCCAGCCAGAAAAAAAACCAGGCGGTGCAGGGCGCATGATGCCGGGGTTGATCGTCAGCATACGCAGGCTATTTGTCTGCATTTACAAGAATTAAATGCATGTTTGATCTGGAGCAAATGTGTAGCAGATGCGGATGTCATTACAGAATTATCCGGGATTATGCTTCGTCCGTCGTGCAAACAAGGAGGAATGACAGGGCGCTCCAACAGGCGTCAGTTATTCCCCGAAGGCCCGCCGGGCCGCGTGCTGTCTGTGCATTTGCAGGCGTTCTGAAGAAGGAAAATCGATCATGTTCAGCCAGGCATTCGCCGTTCTGCAAAAGATCGGCAAGGCGTTGATGCTACCGGTGGCGGTGTTGCCGGTAGCAGGTTTACTACTTGGTATCGGCAGTTCTAACTTCGGCTTTATTCCAGCCGTGGTTAACCAGATCATGGCCGCCGGTGGGGGCGCTATTTTCGGTAATCTCCCCATTATTTTTTTTGCGGTGGGCGTGGCGCTGGGCCTGGCCAATAACGATGGCGTCGCTGCCGTCGCTGCCGTGGTTGGTTTTGTGGTGATGGTGGCCACCATGGGTGTAATGGCCGGTGTGTTCGGCATTACCCCGGCCATGGTGCTGGGCATGAAATCAATGGAGACCGGCGTGTTTGGCGGCATCATCATTGGTGCCGTGGCCGCGTCGCTGTTCAACCGCTTTTACCGCATCGAATTGCCGCCCTACCTGGGTTTCTTTTCCGGCAAACGCTTTGTGCCTATCGTCACCGGTATCTCGGCCATTTTTGTGGGCGTGATTCTGTCGGTGATCTGGCCGCCGGTGCAGCACGGTATTGATGTGTTCTCGCATTGGGCCGCGGCCAGCGATCCGCGTACTGCTGCAACGGTTTATGGCTTTATCGAACGTCTGCTGATTCCGTTTGGCCTGCATCACATCTGGAACGTGCCGTTCTTCTTTGAAATCGGCTCCTTCCCGCACGATGGTCAACTGATCCATGGCGATATCAACCGCTTCTTTGCGGGCGATGCCACCGCCGGCATTTTGTCGGGTGCCTTCCTGTTCAAGATGTTTGGTCTGCCGGCTGCTGCCATCGCCATGTGGCATACCGCTGCGCCGGAAAAAAAACGCGTGATGGTGGGCGGTATCATGATCTCCGCCGCGCTCACTTCCTTCCTGACCGGGATTACCGAGCCGATCGAATTCTCCTTCATCTTTGTGGCACCGGTGCTGTATGCCATCCACGCGGTGCTGGCGGCTTCGACCCAGTTTGTCGCCAACACGCTCGATATGCATATGGGCTTTACCTTCTCGCAAGGCGGCATCGACTTCTTGCTGTTCAACGCCTTTGGCAAGAACGCGCATAACTGGGCCTATACGCTCATCCTTGGCCCGATCTATGCCGTGGTTTATTACAGCGTGTTCCGCTTTGTCATCGTCAAGTTCAACCTCAAGACACCGGGTCGGGAAGACGACGAAGTGCCCGCAACGGTAGTGGCTGCACCGGCTCCGGTG
>BBFD01000517.1 GCA_001313065.1 Silvimonas sp. JCM 19000 | reverse complement strand
CCCGTTCCGCGGTGTCGATCGACGCCGTGCAGCACGCCAGCGAGGTATTGGCTGGCCCACCGACACCACCTTGCTGCCGCCGCAGCGTGACTGGCTGCAACGCGCCACGTATTTCCGCATCCGGCTGCAGGCCCAGGCGCTGGCGCGCGGTATTGCGCCAGAGACCGCACCAGAGGCCGCCGTGGCCACGATTGCGCAATGGTTGGCGCAACATCCCATCGACGGACTGGAAGACCGCCCGTGGTTCGAGCTGGGCATCATGCTGGGCCTGGCCGAACCCGTGCTGGCGCCGCTACCGCTGATCGACGCCATCGCCGCCTATTTTGAATGGACCGATCTGGCGCACCTGACGCAGCGGGAGCCCGCGCTGGTCAACTATTTTCTGGAACGCGTCTACCGCGCCCGGCATGAGCAAAGCGAGCGTGATTTCGAACTCAAGCTGCGCCAGTATGCGGCCGGCCAGACCGGCGCTGACCAGGGCACACGCGCTGCGCGGATGGCCGCGGCCGCCCTGCTGCAACAGCCTTTTAACCCAATCAAGTCACGCCTGCTGTCGCTGCTGCATCCGGTCCAGGTACAAGCCTGCAGTGGGTGGACGAGATCGAGACCAGCCATCCGGCACTGGCCGGAAAACTGGATCCGCGCGCCCTTGCCTTCTGGCGCAAACCGCATATGGATCTGACGAGCCGGCCGTTCTGGGTGGTCCCTATCCTGTTTGTAATCAGCGCGTTGAGTATGGCCGAGCATCTGGAGTTCGGCAGCGATGGCGTGCGGCCATGGCAGATTGCTGCCAGCCTGTTTGCCGGCATGGTGGGAGTATGGCTGGTCTTGCTGGCCTTCCATTTGCTGCTCTACGCGGCGGTTATGCTGCAGCCCGGCGCCGAGCGCGTGCTGCGCGACGTGATTGCCCCGCGTGCCCGTCACTGGGCGCCCACCTTGTGCAAACCGGGCGTACTGCGGGCAGTACCTGGCATGATGATGTCCAGCATCCTGTTGCTGGGCGGCTTCGTCTTTAGCGCCCACGCGGCTTATGACGGTTATCAGCACGAACACGTCATCATGAGCCTCAGTTGGTTTCCGATGTCTATGTTATTGCTGTTCTGGGTGCCGCCCTATGTCCGCCGGGTCAAGCGGTTCATCTTGCTGTGGCGCCAGGCCGCTTGAGTGGCAAACCGGTCCGACCGCTGACGGCCCTCCAGGCAGATCAGCGTTTCATGCGCATGACACAGCGCGATAAAACGCCAGACGACTTGTATCGTGTTGTATCGACACCCGGCCTGGTTGCTCCGGTTGAGCGCTGCATAACGCATGCTGAAATACTCGTCTGCGCCCGTTAGAGGCGCTTTCGTTTATATAAGCCTGCCCAGATGACAGTTGGAATAGACCTCGGAACCAGCGCTAGCCCGTGCGCTATCTGGCGCGACGGCGCGCCGCAACCATCCCATGCTCGTGCCCAGACCCTGCCGCTCTCGTGCTTGCCAGCAGATGCATTTTCAGCGCGGGGGCGGATATGAGCGCGTCGCATTTTGCCTGGGCGGTATTGCAACTGGCGCCGACCACCGATGTGCGCGAGATCAAACGTGCTTACGCGCGTCTGGCCAAGCTGCATCGGGCCGACGAGGCCCCCGTCGCATTCCAGCAAATCCGCGCGGCCTATGAAGCCGCGCTGCAGCTGGCCGCCGCTGCGGCGGCGCCGCCTGCTCATGCCCAAGCCGAGAACGTTGCGATCGATCCCCCCAAGCGGATACGGCAACAGGCTCAGGCGCTGATTGCGCAATTCGACGCCGCTATTGCCCCTACCGACGCCATCGCCCGGCTCAGCCAGTGGCTGGCGCAGCACGCGCTTGACGGGCTGGAAGATCGCGCCTGGTTCGAAATCGGTTGATGCACGGCATCAGCGCTTCCGGTCTGGCGCTGAGCGTGATCGATGCCGTGGCGGATTATTGCAACTGGCAGGGCCTGGGCCATCTGACCCGGCTAGACCCGACAACGGTCGCCGCTTTTGTGCAGCATGTGCAGGCGCTGCGGCAGGCCGAGAGCGAGCAGCGGTA
>BBFD01000516.1 GCA_001313065.1 Silvimonas sp. JCM 19000 | reverse complement strand
CCGCAATGGCGGGCGCAGCTACCGTTGGGTGGCGTGCTGGTGACGCCGGAGGGCCATGTGGGCGACCGGCATGCGCTGCACTACTACGCGGCGCAAGGCGTGGTCGCCAATCTGGTGGCGCAACGGCAGGAGCTGGAACACGCGCGCCAGCAAGAACAAACACTCGCGCCGCAATGGCAAGCGGCGCAGGCCGCGCAGGCGGGGGCCACGCAAGCGCTCAATCAGATTGAAACCACGCTGAAGCAACAACGCCAGCAGCTGGCCGAAGCGCAAAAAAAACGCCATACCGATCTGGCGCAACAAGCCGCACGCCAGCAGGAGCACGGGCCGCACAGCAACGCCAGCAAGTGCAATGGCAAGACGAGGCGGCAGCGCTGAATACGCAACTGGAAGAAGAGATTTACGCCGGACAAGAGGCCGAGCAAACCCGGCTGCAACTGGCCGAGGCGCTGGCGCCGCTGCAAGAACAGCTGGAAAGCCACAAGCTGGCGCGGCACGAGGCTGAATCCGCCTGCGACCTGCAGCGCAGTCGGCTGCGTCAGGCGGAACGGATGGCGCAGGAAAGCCGCTTTGCGGTGCAAGCCGTGCAAACGCGGATGCAGGATAGTCGGCGGCGCGATGACGATTTGCAGCAACGGCGCGAGACGGTAGTGGAGCGGCTGGAAAGCCTGACACTGGAACTTGAGGCATCGACGAAGGCGACTTTGATGTCGCTTCCAGGACGCCATCAATCTGCGCAGCGAACGCGAACGTTTGCTGGCCGCCGCGCGCGATGCGCTCAATGGCTTTGCCCAGCAGATGCGCGACCAGGAAGCCGCACGCCAACGTATCGAAGCCGGAATGGAACCGGCGCGTGAGGCCGTCAACGCGGCACGCCTGAAAGAACAAGAGGCAAGGCTGGCGTTGAGTCGGTTTACCGAAGAGCTGGCCGAGGCCGGCGCCGATGAGGCCGCCTTGCAGGCCAAACTGGGCGCCGGCCTCAAGATCAACAGTTTGATGAGCGAGATTGCGCGGCTCAGCCAGGCGGTGAATGCACTGGGCTCGGTCAACCTGGCGGCGCTTGAAGAGTTAAATACGGCGCGCGAACGCGAGCAATATCTGAATGCGCAGGCGGGGGATTTGCTGGCAGCGGTCGAAACGCTGGAAAACGCCATCCGCCGCATCGACCGCGAAACGCGCGCTTTGTTACAAGACACCTACAATACGGTCAACGCCAACCTGCAAGAGTTGTTCCCTTTGCTGTTTGGCGGTGGCCATGCTGAGCTGGTGTTGACGGGGGATGAAATCCTGGATGCCGGAATGAGCATCCTGGCGCAGCCTCCGGGTAAGAAGAACAGTACGATCCACTTACTGTCAGGGGGCGAGAAAGCACTGACTGCGTTAAGTCTGGTATTCTCGCTGTTCCGGCTGAACCCGGCGCCTTTCTGCCTGCTGGATGAGGTAGACGCGCCGCTCGATGACGCCAACACGCTGCGGTTTTGCGAGTTGGTTAAAAAAAATGGCCGAACGCACGCAGTTTCTGTATATCAGCCACAATCGGCTGACCATGGAAATGGCAGGGCAACTGGTGGGCGTAACGATGCAGGAACAAGGGGTGTCACGCGTGGTGGCGGTGGATATAGAAACCGCTTTGTCCATGCGCGATGCCGCAACCGCTTAAACATGATCGCTGACGTGGCGAAGCCGCGGCGGGGTCGATTGATACAGTCTGGACCATGACCGATTTACAACTGGGTTCCCTGGCGATTGGCGGCGCGCTCGTCGTCGCCGTCTACGCATTCAACTCCTGGCAGGAATATCGCTACCGCAAGCAAGCGGCCAAAGCGTTTGCGCGTAATCAGCCTGATGTATTGCTCGAAACGCCGCAAAACGTGGTGCGCAAGGGCGATAGCCAAAGACTGGAACCGGCGCTGGGCGTGCCTGCCGCTGCGGAGGTTCGCCACGAGCCGGAACTGGCCACCATCGATGACGGTTGATCGATGAAGAAGTCGGCGCAGTGGGTGCGGCCAAAGAGCCAACCTGGTACGAACCGCCGCTGGAAGCGCCGTCCGC
>BBFD01000515.1 GCA_001313065.1 Silvimonas sp. JCM 19000 | reverse complement strand
TGCAAGCTGCCGCTGCCATCTGCGCGCCGCTGGATCTGGCGGCTGCGGGGCCGTGCTCGACACCGGCCTTAACCGACATATCTATACCCGCGAATTCTTGCGCACGCTCAAGGCCAAAATGCTGCGCAAGCTTACCCTGCATGGCGATACGCAGATCGACCAGGCCGAAGTGCGGCGCGCCACCACGCTGCGCGCTTTCGATAACCTGGTGACAGCCCCATCCACGGCTTTCGCGATGTCGATCACTATTGGCAGTCTTCCAGCAGCAAACCGCACCTGATCAATATTTGCGTGCCTACACTGGTCATCAACGCGCGCAACGATCCCTTTGTACCCGCCGCCAGCTTGCCGACGCAGGCCGAGGTGTCGGCGGCGGTGACCTTGCTGCAACCCGAGCACGGCGGCCATGTCGCTTTGCCTCGCCCGGAATGAGTACGCGGCGCGTGCCGGGGCGGCTGGATTGGCTGCCAGGCACCTTGCTCGATTTCTTTAAAAGTAATCTCCCGACTCAGGAGTACGCATGATGGCGCAGATCGACCGCACTCTGTTCAAGCTTACGACGTCCGCTCCACGGTCGACAAGCTCACGCCGCAGGCCGCTTATTACATCGGCCGCGCGGCGGGCACCATGGCCATCCGCGCGGGCCATACCCGCTTTGCGGTGGGCCGCGACGGCCGTTTGTCCAGCCGGTGCTGGCGGACAATCTGATCAAGGGCCTGGCCGAATGTGGGCTGCATGTGCTTGATCTGGGTCTGGCGGCCACGCCGATGATGTATTACGCGGCGCTATATCGCGCCGATGGCTGCGGCGCGGTGGTCACCGGCAGCACAATCCCCCGGATTACAACGGCATCAAGATCATGGACGGCGGCGTTACCGTGGGCGATGCCCGCCTGGCCAGCCTGGCTGATCTGATCGAAGCCGAGGATTTTGAAACCGCCGTCGGCAAGGTCGAGCCGCTGATTATCGCCACCGATTACAGCAACGGCGTGTGCGAGCAAAACGTGCTGGCCAAACCGCTGACCGTGGTGATTGATTGCGGCAATGGCGCGCCGGGCGCGTTTGCGCCGCAGCTATACCGGCAGCTGGGTTGCCACGTCATCGAGCTGTTTTGCGAAGTGGATGGCCATTTCCCTAACCATCATCCGATCCGCAAGTGGCCGCCAATCTGGTCGATCTGCAAGCGGCGGTGGCAGCGCATAACGCTGATGTCGGGCTGGCCTTTGACGGCGACGGGGATCGCCTGGGCGTGGTAACCCGATCCGGCCGTACCGTACCGGGCGACCGCATCCTGATGCTGTTTGCCGAAGATTGCCTCAAGGCGCAACCGGGCGGCCACGTCTTGTATGACGTGAAATCATCGCGCGCGGTATCGGCCTGGGTGGAAGAACTGGGCGGCACCAGCGAGGCCATTGCCACCGGCCACACCCATATGAAAAAAACGGCTGCAAGAAACCGGCGCGCTGGTGGCGGGCGAGTTGTCCGGCCATCTGGCGTTTGGGCAATGGAAGTTTGATGACGGCCTGTACGCTGGTGCGCGTATCGCCCGCATGATTGCCAGCGGCGTCGATCTGGACCAGTTGCTAGACGACATGCCGCAATATCAGTCGTCGCCCGAAGTGCAAGTGCACGTGGACGAAGACGGCCACAGCGTGGTGCGCCGCATTGCCACCAGCGCACAATTTCCGACTGCGCGCGAAATCATCACTATTGATGGTTTGCGCATTGAATACGCGGACGGCTTTGGCTGATCCGCGCCTCTAACACCACGCCGGTGCTGACCTTGCGCTTTGAGGCCGAAACGCCTGAGGCACTGGCGCGGATCCGTAACGAAATCAAAGCCGCCATCGCCCCGTTGCAATGGCCCGAGGACGCCGCATGACTGCTGTTTTACCCGCTCGCCACATCATCGCCGCCCAGGTGGCCGCTACTTTGACTGAAGACGTCGGCGCCGCCGATTACACCGCCATGCTGATCCCGCCCGAGCGCCATGGCAGCGCGGCAGTGGTGGCGCGCGAGGCCGCCGTGATTTGCGGCCAGGCCTGGTTTGAAGAAGCGTTA
>BBFD01000514.1 GCA_001313065.1 Silvimonas sp. JCM 19000 | reverse complement strand
CCGCGGTGCTGGCGGCATTGGCGCGCTGGCCCGAGGCGCTGCAGCTGGCGGGGTCGAAATCTACGAAGCGTGCTGAAGCAAGAAGCCGACATCCGCGCGTTTTTTTTGCAGCGGGCGGTGGCCGTGCTGGCCGAGTTGGCGGACGCGGGCCAGATCAAGCGCACGCCGGCATTGCTGTCGGGTGCGGGCTCGGCCTGGTATGACGTGGTGGCCGAAGAATTCGCCCCGGCGCGTGTGGGCATGCCGCTGGATGTGGTGCTGCGGCCGGGTTGCTATCTGACCCACGATGTCGGCATATACAAAACCGCGCAGGCGCAGATCGAGATCCGCAACCCGGTGGCGCATCAGATGCGCACATCGCTCAAGCCCGCGCTGCAACTATGGGCGTATGTGCAATCGATTCCTGAACCCGACAAAGCCATCGTCGGGCTGGGCAAGCGCGATGCGGCGTTTGATGCCGGTTATCCAACGCCCGCACAGCGCTATCGACCATGCGATGCACTGCCGCAGGACGTGCCAACGCATTGGCAGATCACCGGCATGATGGACCAACACGCTTATCTGCAGATCGCGCCCGGCGATGAGATCAAGGTGGGCGATATGCTGGCGTTTGATATCTCGCACCCGTGCCTGACATTTGATAAATGGCGCCAGGTGCTGGTGCTGGATGAACGCTACCAGGTGGTCGATATCGTCCAGACGTACTTCTAAGGCATAGGGTGGGTCGCGACCCACCGCCCAAAGCCATCGCAACGTGAACTGAAACCGGCATACCACTTTGCAGGGTGGGTCTTGACCCACCCTATACCTATCCCCTTGGCATACGGTGCACACCTGATGCCGCGCCCATCGATGTTAACGTTAACATCGGTAACTCAACGTTCGGTAATACAAAAAAAAGCGGGCCGATTGCCGCCAATAAGCGCGTCGGCCAACTACAAAGGCTACAGAGACGTGTAGTCAAACCCGTTCAGGAGTCAGAAAGATGGTGCAAGGAACCATGTTGCTGGTTTACGCATTGGTGGCGATCGTGTTGTTGATCGTGCTGATCGCGCGCTTCAAGCTCAATCCGTTTGTTACGTTGCTGGTGGTGTCGTTTGTGTTGGCCGTGTCGGTGGGCATGCCGATGACCACCATCGTCAAATCGTTTGAAACCGGCGTCGGCAACGCGCTGGGGCATATTGCGCTGGTGATTGCGCTGGGCACCATGCTGGGCAAGATGATGGCCGAATCGGGCGGCGCGGAACGCATCGCCAAAACGCTGATCAGCTGGTTTGGCGAAAAAAAACGTGCATTGGGCCATGGTCACGATCGCACTCATTGTCGGCCTGCCGGTTTTCTTTGAAGTCGGCTTTGTGCTGTTGATTCCGATTGCCTTTAACGTGGCCAAACGCACCGGTACCTCGATGGTGCTGGTGGGCTTGTCGATGGTGGCGGGCTTGTCGGTGGTGCATGGTTTGATTCCGCCGCACCCGGCCGCTTTGCTGGCGGTGACGGCATACAAGGCTGATATCGGCCGCACCATCCTGTATGCGCTGATTGTCGGTATCCCCACCGCCATCCTGGCGGGCCCGGTGTTTGCGTTGCAGATCAGCAAATACGTCAAGCTGACCGGCGACAATCCGATGATGGCGCACTTTGCCACCGACGAAAAAAAGACCGCGAGCTGCCCAGCTTTGCCATCACGCTGGCGACCATTTTGCTGCCGGTGTTTTTGATGCTGATCGGGAGTTGGGCCGATGTGTTCTTCGCCCCCAAAACGCTGCCCAACGATATGCTGCGCCTGGCCGGCAACTCGGTGATGGCGCTGCTGATTTCGGTGCTGGTGAGCTTCTGGACGCTGGGCCTGGCCCGCGGCATGAGCCGGGAAACCATCCTCAAGTTCAGCAACGAATGTCTGGCCCCCACCGCCACCATCACCTTGCTGGTTGGCGCGGGCGGCGGCTTTGGTCGCATCCTGATGGACAGTGGAATTTCCAAAGTCGTGGTCGATATGGCGACCAGCGCGCATATCTCGCCGCTGTTACTGGGCTGGATGGTGGCGGCGCTGATCCGCCTG
>BBFD01000513.1 GCA_001313065.1 Silvimonas sp. JCM 19000 | reverse complement strand
TTATCTGGTCTGGCATCGCGGCCAGTGGAGCATGGCCACGCTGGCGGATGAGCTTGCTTGATGCACAAGGCCAACCGGTTGCCGTGCCATGGACGCAATCGGCGGGCGGGCACTAAGCCCGGCCACTGCATCAGCAGTTTGAACATCGCCCGCGTGGCCGGGCCCTTGTCCTTGGCTGCAACATCGCCGCCGCCATCGATGCGCGGTTGCGTCAGATAAATGCGCTCGGCCGCCACCCCTTCTTTTTTTCCAGTTCCGCTTTCACCGTCTGGGCGCGGGCGTTGGCCAGGCCACGCATCTCATCCGCACCCGCGGGCAGATTGGCCAACAGCAGCTTTTCCATCTCTTCGGGTGGCAACGATTTATTCAGTCCGATCAGATTGGTGGGCTTGGCAAACTTTGCCTGCTTGTAAACGCGAGTGAGCAAGGCGGGGCGTTCTGCGGGCGTGATTTCCAGACTGTCCTGGTCTGCCGCCAGATCGCCTTGCGCCGTCATCGCCGCCGCTTTGGCCGCACGCAAGCGGGCTTGCAAGGCGGCTTGCTTGATCCCGGCTGCATCCAGCGCCGGATCGGCCCAGCCGCTGATTTCCAGTTTGATGGCGGGCCGGTCATTCAACGCTTGCGTCAGCTTGTGCAAATCATCCAGCGCTGCTGCGTCCAGCTGCGCCGAGCCAGCCGCGAATGCCGTAAACGATGCATGCGAGCCCCCGCCAAAAGCGGAGGTCAACAAATCAAACGGCGCGGTAATCGCTTTTTCCAGCAGATTAACAATTACTTTAAAAAAATCAAACCGCCCACGCTGAATTGCGGATCATCCAGCGAGCCCGACACCGGCAAATCCAGATTGATCTGGCCATGCCGGTCGGTTAACAAAGACAGCGCCAATTTAACCGGCAATTTGGTCGCGCTCGGGCTATCCACCTGATCACCCAAAGTCAGTTGGTCCAGCGTCAATTTGTTTTGCGCCTGCAATTTGCGTTGGTCCACCAGGTAATGCACCTGCATCGACAATTTGCCTTTGCTAATGCCATAGCCCGCATATTTGGCCGAATAGGTAGAGGCCGCCGCCAGGTTATAGCCCTTGATCGAGGCATTGATATCAAGAAACAGCGGATCGGCCAGCGGATTGAGTTGCCCACTGACCGCCACCGGCGCCATGCGGTCCGCGCTGCCATGCAAATCCAGCGCCGCGCGGGTGCCGGGCGCAGAAGACAATCCGGTGACGGTCCCCGCCATATCGGTCAGATTGACCGTGTAATTAGGCTGAATAAAGTTGTCGGTGTAATTGATATTGCCGCCCGCCAGCGTAATGCGTTTGACGCGTACTGGCGGCAATGGCGCACGCGGCCGGGTATTGACCGGGGCCGAAGCCGCCTGTGCCTTGGGTGCGGCGGCGGGGGTTGGTGTCGGCACAGCGGCAGGCGCGGAAGCGGTTAACGATAGATTGCCCGCGTGCGGCACATTGCCTTCTTTCACCACCACATTGGCCAGATTCAAGGAGCCATCCGCATACAGCACCAGACGCGAATAAAAGTTCTGCAGCAAGATGTCGTTCACGTCGACTTTAAGCGGCTGCGATTGCGCTGCAATGCCATTGATTTGCAGCCGTTTAAACTTGAGAAAGTCATCCCCGGTGACTTTATCCAGCGCATACAGATCATTGACGCTGAGATTGCCGCGATAACTGCCGCTGGGTTTATTGCCCGCATTAAAAGCCAGATCACCTTTGGCCGATAAGCGCGCGGTGGCCAGCGTGATATTCAGCCAGCGGGTGAAGTACGCCTGGCCGTAACCAATATCGGCATTGCGCACATCCAGTTTTAATTTGCCCGCCCATGGCGCATTGCTGAGCGTGCCGGCGATGTCATACGCGCCATTGCGACTGCCTTGCGCCGATAAGTGCAGCGGCATGGGTGTAGCCGACGGCCATTGCAACGGTCCGGCATCCAGCTTGATCTGGCTGATTTCCAGCGGTTTCAAGCGCCGTAGCGATTCATCGGCGTACCGCAGCGCCATGCCCTCGACCGCCACCTTGCCCACGCTGACTTGCGCCGCCGGTTGCGGCGCTTGTTG
>BBFD01000512.1 GCA_001313065.1 Silvimonas sp. JCM 19000 | reverse complement strand
TTGATGGGTGGGTCATGACCCACCGCATGCATCACGCGGCGTAGCAGCCAGAAACATGCGCACGGCGGGCACGACGATATCTTCCAGCGTCTCGCCGCGCTGCACCGCTTCGGCGTCGCCATCCAGCAAGTAATACGGCCCCAGCGTGCACAGATTGATGAACTGCACGGTGGCGATCTGCACATTGCCGATGCGCAGCGTGCCGCGTTCATTCAGCGCCGAAAAAAATAGCGCAGCAGCGGATAGCGCAACTGGTCGTTCAGGTGGTTCACCACATCATCCAGCGCGGGCAGCTTGTCTTTATGCGCAATCACCAGCCGCGATAGCGCCAGCCACGTGCGCCGGTGGCGCTAAGCGTGATATGTCGCGCCGCCTTATCCAGTACCCGCGCCGGTTCGGCGCTTGCATCCAGCAAATCAGTCAGCTTTTCGGCAAAGGTGCCGTAGCCGCGCAAGAGCGCCGCGCGCAGCAAGCCTTCTTTGCCACCAAAGTTGCGATAGATGGTGTGTTTGGCCACGCCCGCCGCCTTGGCAATGCCGTCAAGGCTGGCCGCTTCAAAGCCTTTGGCGATGAACTCATCGGTAGCGACATCCACCAGCATGGCGTGGCGTTCTGCCTGCGTGGCGGCGCTGGGGCGTCCGGGCGATACAACGGTTTTTTTGCATGTGAGGCTGCTTCCAGCTTGGGCCTGAGTGCGCCTAAGCGATTGATAGGACTGCGCTTTCCTGGCTGGCTATGCAAGAAAGTTATAAATATAACAAAACAGTATTTAAAAAAACAATCCAATGGCTCGATAGATTATATGGAACGACAACGTTCCATTAATTATCGCCAAGGGCGTTGCGAACCAACTCCACCGGGATCATGCCATGCAAACCACGATTTTCAAGGCTTTATCATGAACGCGCCGCATTTGTCCTTAGACACCGCGGCGCAATCCAGCCCGCACGCGTGGCTGTTTGGTCGCGGCCCCACCTGGCGTGCCTTCAGCTTGCTGACCCTGCTGATGCTGTTCGATTTTGCCGATCGCATGATCATTGCGGCGCTGTTGCCAGGCATCAAAGCCGAATGGCACATCAGCGATGCACAAGCCGGTTTGCTTAACTCGGTGCTGACGCTGGGCATGATCGTGTTTGCCTTCCCCACCTCGCTGATCATCGATCGCTGGAGCCGGGTCAAGACCGCCAGCCTGATGGGCGTGCTCTGGAGTATCGCCAGCGTATTGAGCGGGCTGGCCGCTAACTTCGGCCAACTGGCCGTGGCGCGGGTGGCCGTCGGCGTGGGCGAGGCCGGTTATGCCCCTGCCGCGTATTCGTGGATCGCGGCGGCGTTTCCGCTGCGCCGACGCCAGTTTGCCATGGGCCTGTTTACCGCAGGCGCGCCCATCGGCATGGCATTGGGGGTGGCGCTGGGCGGCTATATCGCCACGCATTACGCTGGCGCCATGCCTTTGGTGTGGTGGCCCTGCCAGGCTTGTTGGTGGCGGCGCTGTTGTTCCGGGCGCGTGATTATCGTCGCAGCGACGTTGGCATCAGCAGCACGCACAGTGTTGGCGACTGGCGCCGCGCCATCCTGCGCACGCCGTCCTTGCTGGCCGCTTATTTGCATACCGCCATGGGCATGTTGCAGTGGGTGCCGGTGTTTTATTTTCTGCCGACGTTTTTTTAATCGGCTGGCCGGTTTGCCGGTACAACGCGCGTCTTTGCTCACCGGTGGTTTGATGTTGTTGCCGGTGCTGGGTGCGCCGTTGGGCGGCTGGATCATGGACCAGCTCGGCGCGCGCTATGTGCGCAGCAAGATCGGCTTTGCTGCCATCACCGGCCTGATCGCCACCTTGCTGTATCTGGCTGCCTTCAGTCTGGCGCTGCGCTGGCAGCAGCAATACGCGCTCATGGTGTTGGCCACGCTGATTGGTTCTACCGGTAGCACCGCCGCACTGAGCATGACCCAGGAACTGGTGCATCCCGGCGCCCGGGCATTTTCCGGCACCTGCGCCGTGGTCGCCGCGGCGGTACTGGGTTCCTTGCCGGGGCCGTTTCTGACCGGGCTGGCTTCGGATCATTTCGGTCTGGCGTGGC
>BBFD01000511.1 GCA_001313065.1 Silvimonas sp. JCM 19000 | reverse complement strand
CCGCGCCGATTACGGTGGCGAATGCTTCGGATGCGTCGTCGGCTGCGGCGGCGCAGGGCAGCAGCACCATCCATCACGAATCGACCATCAATTACGAAGTCGACAAGACCGTGCAACACGTCAAGCAGCCGACCGGCACGGTCAAGCGTTTGTCGGCCGCGGTGGTCATCAATTACAAGCCGGGCAAAGACGCCAGCGGCAAAGCCACCTTTGTGCCGTTTACCCCGGCCGAGATGGCGCAGATCAACAACCTGGTGCAAGAGTCGATCGGCTACAACAAAGATCGTGGCGACTCGGTCAATGTGGTGAACACCACCTTTGCCGGCGCAGTGGCGGGCGAAGAAGAACAGCCGATGCAGACGCAGGTGCTGGCCTATATCAAGGGCAATCTGACCGATATCGTGAAGCTGGCGCTGGTGGCGCTGGCGGTCATCTACCTGCTGCTGTTTGTGGTACGGCCGTTGATGCGCGATTTGTCCAAGGCACGGGAAGAACCGCGCACGCTGGAACTGGACCTGGGCGATTCGGCCGGTCTGACCGAAGACATGGGCGAAACCGAAGAGCGCGTTGCCGACGAACAGGAAGAAAGCCAACGTACCGCAGCGTTCTCCGATTTGCTGGCGCAAGCCAAAGAACTGGCCCGCAACGACCCGCGCATGGTAGCAACCATCCTGCGCGAGTGGATGTCGAACGAAGACGACGCGGCAGGCGGCAATCCGAACAAAGTCGGGTAACGTCGGGCGGGCCATGGCAACTATCACGCATAAAAAAATGGCTACATAGGGTGGGTCTGACGGGGGCGCCGAGCCCCACCGCCCAAAGCCATTTGCGAGCACCCGTCTTCTTGCCTCGCCACGTTGAAAGGTGGGACCGGGCGTCCCATCCGACCCACTTTATAGCAGTGGGCAAAGCATTTAACCGCGCTGGTTACCCCAGCCCCCGGAGTACATGATCATGGCAGCCCCGATTAGTGAAGAAGGCGTCCGCAGGGCCTCGATACTGTTGATGACTCTGGGTGAGGACGCAGCGGTGGAGGTATTCAAATACCTCGGCCCGAAAGAAGTGCAAAAGCTCGGCTTTACCATGGCCGGCATGGAAAACGTCAAGCGCGAAGAAGTTGATACCGTGCTCGGCGACTTTATTGCCTCCACGCAAAACCGCGCCAACCTGGGCGCGGCGGACGAATATATCCGCTCGGTGCTGACCAAGGCGCTGGCTCGGACAAAGCCGCCAACCTGCTCGACCGCATTCTGCAAGGCAACGACAACAACGGCATCGAATCGCTCAAGTGGATGGATTCCGCCGCCGTGGCCGAACTGATCCGCAACGAGCACCCGCAGATTGTCGCGACGATCCTCGTGCATCTGGAACCCGACCAATCGGCCGAAATCATGTCGCACTTTGTCGAGCGCACGCGCAACGACGTGCTGCTGCGCATTGCCACGCTCGAAGGCGTACAACCGGCTGCGCTGCGCGAACTGAACGACGTGCTGACGCAATTGCTGAGCGGCTCCGACAAGATCAAAAAAAAGCGCCATCGGCGGCGTACAGA
This sequence comes from Silvimonas sp. JCM 19000, assembly GCA_001313065.1. Next base: position 551 of record BBFD01000511.1, on the reverse strand, counting down.
TGGCGGCCGATATCCTCAACTTTATGGGCGGCGTGGTCGAAGCGTCGGCGGTGTCCAGCATCCGCGAATACGATCCGGAACTGGCGCAGCGCATCCAGGACAAGATGTTCACTTTCGACAATGTGATGGAAGTGGACGACCGCGGCATCCAGCTATTGCTGCGCGAGGTGCAATCCGATTCGCTGGTGATTGCGCTCAAGGGCACCAGCCAGGCCCTGCGCGAAAAAAATCTTCAAGAACATGTCGCAACGCGCGGCCGAAATGCTGCGCGACGATCTGGAGGCCAAAGGCCCGGTCAAGTTGTCCGAGGTCGAAGCCGAACAGAAAGAAATTCTCAAGATCGTGCGCCGCCTTGCCGACGAAGGACAGATTGTGTTGTCCGGCAAAGGCGAAGAAGGCTGGTCGAATAAGGCGTGGCCATGTCGACCCCACCGCGTCGCATTATTCCCCGGGAAGAAGTGGGCGACACCGACTGGCAACCGTTGGTGTTTACCGCGATCAATGACCCGACGCCGCCACGCATGCGGCGGCCCGAACCGGCGCCAGCACCG
>BBFD01000510.1 GCA_001313065.1 Silvimonas sp. JCM 19000 | reverse complement strand
GTCGCTGGTGTGGCTGATTCCGATCGTGGCGGCGCTGGCCGGTGGCTTTATCGCCGTGCGCGCATCATGCAACATGGCCCGAGCGTCACCATTACCTTTGAAAGCGCCGAGGGTCTGGAAGCCAACAAGACCAAGATCAAATACAAGGATGTCGATATCGGCAGCGTCACGGCCGTGGCGCTGACCAAAGACCGTAAGCACATTCAGGTGACGGCAGAACTGTCGCATAACACCGATGATCTGCTGGGCAAGGACACCCGCTTCTGGGTCGTGCGGCCGCGCATTGCGGGCGGCTCGGTCAGCGGCCTGGGCACCTTGTTGTCCGGCGCTTATATCGGCATCGACCGGCACGCACGGCGGGCGATGAGCGCGACTTTACCGGGCTGGAATCGCCGCCCGTGGTCACTGCCAACCAGTCCGGCCGCGAATTTATCCTGCATGCCGACGATATGGGCTCGCTCGATATCGCCTCACCGCTGTTCTTTCGGCGCATCCAGGTGGGCGAAGTCACGGCCTATTCACTCGACAAGAACGGCCAGGGCGTCACTGTCAAAGTGTTTGTCCATGCGCCGTTTGACCAGTACGTCACCAGCAATACCCGCTTCTGGCACGCCAGCGGCATCGACGTCACCATGGATTCGGGTGGCCTCAAGGTCGATACCCAGTCGCTGGCCTCGATCGCCATCGGCGGTATTGCCTTCCAGGCGCCGCCGGATCAACCGGTCGCGCCGCGCGCCACGTCGGATAGCTCGTTCCGACTCTCGGCTGACCGCAATGCCGCAATGAAAGAGCCGGACCGGGAACGCACGCCGTTCGTGTTGTACTTTAAAGAATCGCTGCGTGGTCTGGCGGTGGGTGCGCCGGTTGATTTCCGTGGCATTACCATCGGCGAGGTCAAAGCGATCAATGTCGAACTGGTGCGCAAAACGCGTGAACTGTTGATGCCGGTCACCATTGATCTGTATCCGGGCCGCTTGCGCTCCCGCATCAAGGATCGCGCTCAGCCCGAAGAAGACGTCAATGCACAGAAGGTGCTGGATGCCATGGTGGCGCATGGTCTGCGCGCCCAATTGCGGACCGGCAATCTGATCACCGGGCAGCTGTATGTGGCGCTGGATTTCTTCCCTGGGGCACCGGAAAGCAAGATCGACTGGAAGCAGGACATTCCGGCCCTGCCGACCATGGCGGGTAGCTTGACGCAGTTGCAACAGACCATGATTTCGATCGCGAAAAAAACTGGACAGCCTGCCGCTGGAATCGATGGGTCAGCAAGCCGACAAGGCCTTGCACAACATCAACACCACGCTGGATAACACCAATGTATTGATCAAGCGGCTGGATGGCGAGATTTCGGCACTGTCGCCGGAAGCGCGCGCCACGCTCAAAGACGCACAAACCGCCATCGACGCCGCGCGCAAAACGCTGCAGCCCGATGCGCCGGTGCAGCAGAACCTGCAAGACACGCTGCAAGAAGTGTCGAAAGCCGCGCAATCCATCCGCGATCTGTCTGACTATCTGAGTCGCCACCCGAAGCCTTGATCCGGGGCAAAAAAGGAAGACCAACCATGATGCGCCTGCCCGCCCTGTTTGCGCCCGCCTCGCTGCTGGCCGCCGCGCTGACCCTGACTGCGTGCGGCTCGGCACCGCCTGATCATTTTTTTATGCGCTTAATCCGGTCGACCCGGCGACGCCCGCACCCACGCTCGCCAACAAACCGGTGCTGGCCATCAGCTCGGTCAGCGTGCCGGGCGCGGTGGATCGGCCCCAGCTGGCAATCAGCGAAGCCGATAACAGCGTGAGCCTGCTGGAACATCAGCGCTGGGTGTCGCCGCTTAAAGCCCAGATCGGCAGCGCGCTGGCACTCGATTTATCGCGTCGGCTGGATGGCGGCGTGGTCACGGCCTGGCCCCAGGTGCCGCCAGCGGGTACGGCCCTTACCGTCAATGTCGGGGTGCAGCGTTTTGAATCGCGCCCCGGCACCAGCGCCACGCTGGAGCAGTCTGGCAATTACTGGACGACCAGGGCAAGCCGCTGCAAAGCGGGCGCAATCTGATCGTCGAACCCACTCAGGCACCGACTACGTAGCACTGGCCGCCGCACATGAAC
>BBFD01000509.1 GCA_001313065.1 Silvimonas sp. JCM 19000 | reverse complement strand
CTGGTGGCCGGGCTGGTGCTGGGGGCGCTGAACGGGGTGCTGTCGGCGCGGCTGACCATTCCGTCTTTTATCGTCACCGTGGCCACCATGGGGATATTTCGCGGGCTGACTTATATCTCTCCGACGGCTTGCCGGTGTCGGTCGATAACGACGCGCTGGTGTTCCTGGGCAATGGCGCGCTGCTGGGCATTCCGATGCCGATCTGGATCGTGGCGCTGCTGTTTGTGATCAACCAGTTTGTGCTGTCGCGCACGGTGTTCGGGCGCAAGGCCTATCTGGTGGGCGGCAATACCGAAGCCGCACTGTTTGCCGGGGTCCGCGTCACCCGCATGAAGATCTTTATTTTCATGATCTCGGGCTGATGGCGGCCATCTCGGGCTTGATCATGACCTCGCGCCTGTATTCGGCCCAGCCCAATGCGGCCATGGGTTACGAGCTGGATGCCATCGCCGCGGCCGTCCTGGGCGGCACCAGTCTGGCGGGGGGCTACGGTTCGATCCTCGGCACCTTGATCGGCGCCTTGATGATAGGCGTGATCAATAACGGCATGAACCTGCTGAGCGTGCCGTACTTCTACCAATTGATCGTCAAAGGCGTGGTGATTCTGGTCGCTGTTTATATCGACGTGCAAAGCAAAAAAACGGCGCGGTTGATCGCCGCTGGATCGCGCGTATTCGCATTACAGACAGGAAGAGTTCCAATGAAAAAAAGTAATGACCGCCGGTGAAATCCTGGTCGAAATCATGGCCACCGAGCGCGGCCAGTCGTTCCGTGAGCCTGGCACGCTGGTAGGGCCTTATCCCAGCGGCGCCCCCGCCATTTTTTTATTGATCAGGTGGCGCATCTGGGCGTGCCCTGCGCCATGATCGGTTGCGTCGGCGATGATGATTTTGGTTGGCTGAATATCGAGCGACTCAAGCGCGACGGCGTGGATGTCGGCCCGATTGCGGTGGACAAGCAGGCCGTCACCGGCAGCGCCTTTGTCACCTATCGCAATAACGGCGAACGCGACTTTATTTTCAATATCGCCAATAGCGCATCAGGCAAGCTCAATGCCGACCTGTTTACGCCGGAGACACTGGCGGGCTGCGGTCATTTTCATGTGATGGCTCATCGCTGTTCTCGTTCCGCATTATCGATGCCATCAAGAAGGCCATCGAAATCGTTAAAAAACAACGGCGGCACGATTTCGTTTGACCCCAATGTGCGCAAAGAAATGTTGCGCATTCCCGAAATGCGCGATGCCTTGACCTTCGTGCTGGAGTACACCGACATCTTTCTGCCCAGCGGCCCGGAAGTCAGCCTGCTGACCAATGAGCGCGACGAGGCGGGCGCCATCAATGAATTGCTTGGGCTGGGTATCCGCGAAATTGTGGTCAAACGCGGCGCCCAGGGCTGCAGCTATTACGACCGCGAGCAGCATATCGACATGCCGGCATTTGCGGTCGAGGAAATCGACCCCACCGGCGCGGGCGATTGCTTTGGCGCCACCTATATCAGCAGCCGCATGCTCGGCCTGCCCATCGACACATGTTTGCAGTACGCCTGCGCCAGCGGGGCCTTTGCGGTAACGCGTCGGGGCCCGATGGAAGCGTTGCCGGTTTCAGCCAGCTCGACACCTTGCTGGCTACTCGCAGTTGATTTGCAAGGAGCTTTGCCATGCACAAGATTTTCCAGGACATCCTGGCGGCGCGCCGTCACGGCGTGGCACGCGGTATTTACTCCGTGTGCTCGGCCCATCCATGGGTGATCGAAGCCGCCATGCACCAGGCCGTGGCCAACGGGACGCCGCTGCTGATTGAAGCCACTTCCAACCAGGTCGACCAGTTTGGCGGTTATACCGGGATGCTGCCCGCCGACTTCCGCCGCTATGTGCTGCAACTGGCCGCACAGCACGGCTTTGATCCGGCAGACCTAATTCTGGGCGGCGACCACCTGGGCCCCAATCCGTGGCGGCATTTGCCTGCGGCGCAAGCCATGCAACTGGCCGAAGACTGATCGCCGCCTATGCCGGGGCCGGCTTCAGCAAGATCCACCTGGATACCAGCATGGCGTGCGCGGACGACCCGGTGCGGCTGGATGATGCGGTGGTGGCGGCACGCGCCGCGCG
>BBFD01000508.1 GCA_001313065.1 Silvimonas sp. JCM 19000 | reverse complement strand
TATCGCCGGCCCCTTGCGCATCGTGGGTCCACGCTCGACTTTTTTTGCGCCGATTTTGTGGCCGGTGCTGGACGAATTCTGCAATCGCCATCCGACGTGCAACCCGATGTGCAACTGGACGACAGCATCGGCAACTGGGTCGAAGACCGTGTCGACGTCGGCTTCCGCATCGGCGGCCCGCCAGCAGACGGCTTGATTGCGCGCCGCCTGTTTCCGCTACAACTGGTCATCTGCGCCACGCCCGCTTATCTCGCCCGCCACGGCGCGCCGCAGACGCTGGAAGAATTGTCGATGCATCGCTGCAATGCGTTTCGTCATCCCGGCACGGGCCAACTGATGCCGTGGTATCTGCGCGTCGGCTCCGCCATCGTGCAGCGCAGTTTGCCGATGACGATGTCGACCAACGATGGCGAACTGGAAATGCACGCCGTGCTCTCAGGCCAGGTTCTGGCGCAACTCCCGGGCTGCGCCGTCGCCGAGCATTTGCGCAGCGGCCGCCTGGTGACCGTGCTGGGCGAGCACATGACCGACACATGGGCGTGTATGTCTATTACGGCAGCCGCGCCGCCCAGCCCGCGCGCGTGCGCGCGTTTATCGATCTGGTGATCGAGCGGCTGGGGCCGGACAGCCCTTTTATGCTAAGCCCCAAGGAACTGGCCGCAGCCGATGCCGCTGGGCGCAAGGCCGCGCTGTATCGTCGTAGCTGAGTGCATGGCCGGAGCGGGCTGCGGCCGCCGCGCTGTGGTCACTCGGCACCTCGCAGTTTCCGCTCGGCAGGAACATTCCGGCCGCCCTCCCTGTCTGCATCAAGAATAAATCCAGGCACCTATAGTAAGAATTCTGCCTCGTTGGGCCAAAGCCGCCGCTGTTGCTGGCATCGCCATGGAGTATCCAACATGCAATTCACTATCAATGGGCACGCGGTTGAGGTTGTAGCCGATGTGCGCACGTCTTTGCTTGATTTGTTGCGCGAGCATCTGGGATTAAGCGGCACCAAAAAAAAGGCTGCGACCAGGGCGCATGTGGCGCCTGTACCGTGCTGGTGGACGGCGAGCGCATCAACGCCTGTCTGGCCCTGGCGGTGCAATATCAGGGCCGCGCCATTACCACCATCGAAGGGCTGGCCGATGAGCACGCCTTGCACCCGCTGCAGGCCGCGTTTGTCGAGCACGATGCTTTCAGTGCGGCTACTGCACGCCGGGCCAGATTTGTTCGGCCATCGGCATGGCGCACGAGCTGGAACGCAATGTGCCCAGCGTGGTAACGGCCGATCTGACCGCGCAACGCATTGCGTTTGATCATGACGAAGTGCGCGAGCGTATGAGCGGCAATCTGTGCCGCTGCGGCGCCTACAACGGCATCGTCGACGCAATCAACGCCACCTTCGGGAGCGCCAACGCATGAATCCATTCAGCTATGAGCGCGCCACCGATGCGGCCAGCGCCATCCGCCTGGCCAACGCCACGGCCGCCACGCGTTACCTGGGCGGTGGCACCAATCTGGTTGATCTGATGCGCGAACACATCGAACAGCCCGAGGTGCTGGTGGATGTGACGCCGCTCGCGCAAAGCATCGAAGTGCGCGCCGACGGCAGCATGCTGATTGGCGCAGCGGTCAAGAACACCGCGCTCGCGTCCGATGCGCATGTGCGCCAGGCATTTCCGCTGCTGTCGCGCGCGATACTGGCCGGGGCCAGCGCGCAGATCCGCAATATGGCCACCGTGGCCGGCAATATTCTGCAACGCACACGCTGCACCTATTTTTTTATGACGAGGCCGCGCGCTGCAACAAGCGCAAGCCCGGCTGTGGCTGCGATGCGCTGCAGGGGTTTAATCGCTATCACGCCATCCTGGGCGCGTCGGATGACTGCGTGGCCACGCATCCGTCGGACGTGTGCGTGGCTCTGGCGGCGCTGGATGCCATCGTGCATCTGCAAGGCGCTGCGGGCAGCCGCAGCTTGCCGTTGACCGAACTGCATCGCTTGCCCGGCGCGCACCCCGAGCACGAAACCGAATTGCAGCCGCATGAGTTGATCACCGCCATCGAGATTCCAGCCTGACGTTTGCCGCCCATTCGGCTATCGCAAAGTGCGGGATCGTTCCAGCTATGCGTTTGCGCTGGTGTCGGTGG
>BBFD01000507.1 GCA_001313065.1 Silvimonas sp. JCM 19000 | reverse complement strand
CGGCGCTGCAACGCAAACGCCGCGAGCTGCTGGGATTGCTGGGCGTGGAAGAAGCCGCGCCGTTTGTGGCCAGCGGCCCCGAGGCCAGCCAGCCCCTCACCGCACAGACCCAGCCGGAGCGCGTCGCCGCATGACCACCACCATCACCCCCAATGTGACCAACGCCAGCGCGGTTCGCGTCGAACTCGATAGCCCGGCGTGGGATGAATTGCTGGGCCAGATTACCCAGCAACTGGCGCAAACCGCCGCGCAGCATGATCGCGACGGCAGCTTTCCGCATGCCAATTTTGATTATCTGCAACAGCACGGTTTGCTGGCGCTGACGGTGCCCAAAGCGCTGGGCGGCTACGAAGCCAGCCTGAGCCAGACCGCCGCCGTCATCCACGCCGTGGCGCGCGGCGAGCCGTCCACCGCGCTGGTGTTGGTGATGCAATACCTGTTTCAGTTATCGATTGCGCGTAACGAAAACTGGCCCGCGCATTTGCGTGAGCGCGTCGCAGCGGAAGCCGTCAAAGACGGTGCCTTGATCAACGCCTTGCGCGTCGAACCCGAGCTGGGCACCCCCGCGCGCGGTGGTTTGCCCGGCACGATTGCGCGGCGTACGCCGGAAGGTTGGCGCATCAGCGGCACCAAGATTTATTCGACCGGCATTCCGCGTTTGACCTGGCTGGCGGTGTGGGCGCGCTCGGACGATGCCGACCCGCTGGTGGGCGCATGGCTGGTGCACCGCGATACGCCGGGCATTACGGTGGTCGAGGATTGGGACCACTTGGCATGCGCGCCAGCGGTAGTCATCGCGTGGTGTTTGATGACGTGCTGGTGCCGCTGGAGCACGCAGTGGAAGTCGCGCCGGCCAGCCAGCCCGGCAAACCGGATGGCGCGTTCTACAGCTGGATCAGCGTGCTGTTGTCCACCTTGTATGACGGTGTGGCGCATGCCGCGCGTGACTGGTTTGTGCAATGGGCGCACGGCCGCGTGCCCGCCAATCTGGGCGCGCCCTTGTCGAGCTTGCCGCGCTTTCAGGAAGGCTGGGCGAAGTGGAAGCACTGTTGTTCGCCAACCGCGCCGTGCTCGATGCCGCCGCGCTGGGCCGCACCCGTCCGGCCGACCAGGGCCTGATCAAATACACCGTCACCGGCAACGCCATTGCCGCCGTGCAAAAAAAATCGCCGAGCTCACCGGCAATCCCGGGCTGAGCCGGCACAACCCGCTGGAACGCCATCTGCGCGATGTGCTGTGCAGCCGCATCCATACCCCGCAAAACGACGCGATTCTGACCACTGCCGGCAAGGCCGCATTCGCCGCCGCCGCCGCGCAACCCCGGAGCCACTGACCATGTCTGTCCAGTTCATCGGTTTTATCTCGCATCAAGAAGTCAGCGAAGCGCTGGCGCCCACCGGCCCACTGATCAACAAGGCGTGGATTCGCGCCGTGGCGCAAGCGCACGAATACGCCGGTTTTGACCGCGCGCTGGTGGCGTATGGCAGCACCATGCCCGACGCCATCCAGATCGCCGCCTATGCCGCGCAGCACACCAAAAAAAAGCTCAATCTGCTGATCGCGCATCGGCCCGGTTTTAGCGTGCCGACCCTGGCCGCGCGCAACCTGGCCACGCTGGATCAGTTCAGCGGCGGTCGCGTGGCGGTGCACATCATCACTGGCGGCAGCGATGCCGAGCAGCAACGCGATGGCGACTTTCTCGACCATGACCAACGCTATCGCCGCACCGACGAATATCTGAGCATTGCGCGCAAAACCTGGACCAGCGCCGAACCGTTTGATTACGCCGGCGAGTTCTATCAGATCAAAGGCAATGTCTCGGCCATCAAGCCGGTGCAGCAACCGCATCTGCCGATCTTTTTTTTGGTGGCTCATCCGACATCGCCATCGATATCGCCGGCAAGCACGCCGATGTGTATGCGCTGTGGGGCGAGCCGCTGGCCGCAGTAGCCGAAACCATCGCCAAAGTGCGCGCCGCCGCGGTGCGCCACGGCCGCGCGGCGGATGCGATCAAGTTCAGCTTGTCGCTGCGCCCGATTCTGGCCGAGACCGAAGATGCGGCATGGGCCAAGGCCGATCGCATTCTGGGATGCGGCGCGCGAACGCGTGCAGCACAACCGCTGTTTGCCACGCGGCG
>BBFD01000506.1 GCA_001313065.1 Silvimonas sp. JCM 19000 | reverse complement strand
GTGCCGGGTCGTGCAATGGATGGGCAGCGGCATAGGCGGGCGCGGCCACCAGCACGCGATGCGCCGGGCCGAGTTTGCGCGCTACCACCCCTTGCGGCAGTTCAAAACCGCCGCCCAAAGCGGCATCGAAACCCTGTGCAATCAGATCGACCTGGCGGTTATCAAAATGCCAGTCGGGGCGGATATCGGGATAGCGCATCAGAAACTCGCCCAGCAAGGGCACCAGATACAAACGCCCAAACCCCGGCCCCACGCTCACGCGCAAAGTGCCGCTGGGCCGGCCTTGTGCGCTGGCCAGATTGGCGACGGCATTCTGGATGGTGGCGAGGCTGCCGCCCACTTCGTCCAGAAATTGCTGGCCCGCTTCGGTCAGTGCCAGATGCCGGGTACTGCGCTGAAACAAACGCATGCCTAAACTGGCTTCTAGCCGCGCCACATTCTTGCTGACCGCCGCCGCGCTTAAACCCAGCCGGCGCGCGGCTTCGGCAAAGCTGCCGAGTTCTGCACTACGCACAAAGCACTCGATACTGGCAAAGCTTTCCATAGCGATATTCGTAACCTTGGGTTGTGGCTGATGTGCCGGATTATGCGCTTATCACGGCCTAATCGCAGGTGGATACTGCTTCTTAACGAAACAGGGCATCCCGCCCTGATAGCACTGGAGATAAACATCATGGCTAGCAAATTTGAAGGCAAGGTCGCGTTGGTTCAGGGCGGCTCGCGCGGTATCGGCGCTGCGGTGGTACAGAAACTGGCAAGCGAGGGCGCCACCGTCGCGTTTACTTATATCAGCAGCCCGGCCAAGGCCGACGCACTGGTGGCGCAAATCCAGGCGGCAGGCGGCAAGGCACTGGCCATTCAGGCCGACAGCAGCAACGCCGAGGCGGTACGCCAGGCCGTGGATGCCACGGTCGAAGCCTTTGGCCGCCTCGATATTCTGGTCAATAACGCCGGTGTGCTGCATCTGGGCGCGCTGGATGATTTCAAGCTGGAAGACTTTGATCGCACCATCGCCGTTAATGTGCGCAGCGTGTTTGTCGCCACGCAGGCGGCGGCCAAGTATCTGGGCGAGGGCGGCCGCATTATCAATATCGGCAGCACCAACGCCGACCGCATGCCGTTTGAAGGCGGCGCGGTGTATGCGATGAGCAAGTCGGCGCTGGTGGGGCTGGTCAAAGGCCTGGCGCGTGATCTGGCCCGCGCGGCATCACCGTGAACAACGTTCACCCCGGCCCGATTGATACCGATATGAACCCGGCCGATAGCGATTTTGCCAGTGGCCTGATCGGAATGATGGCGGTGGGGCGCTACGGCCATGCCAGCGAAGTGGCGGATTTTGTCGCCTTTCTGGCGGGCCCGGATGCAGGCTATATCACCGGCGGTCAGCACTATATCGACGGTGGCTTCAGCGCTTGAGCGCGTGCACAGGGTGGTCACCCACCCCGCAAAGCCGCTAAGCAATGCGCATGGAATTGCGTGGTTGCTGCCGGCATTGATGGGGGACACCGGGTCTCACCCCTGTAAATCGGCTGAGGGTTGAGCGGGCAGGCGCCTCACAGCGCGCTGCCCGCATGGACTACAGCGCTATCCAACCTCCCCCGGCAGCGCCGGGCGCCTTGTCTGCGCGATGATCAGCGCAACGGTCAACTGACCACCCGCATATCAAGGAGCCCGCAATGACTGGCAATCTTTTTTCTGGCGAAGACAGCCGCACCCACGTGGCGGCCATGTTTGATTCTGAATCGCTGGCCGCTACCGCCGCCGCCAGCCTGCGCGCCGACACCGGCATGGATGCACCGCAAGTCGAAGTGGTGCAGCCGCACGAAGCCCACTTCGGCCGCAAACTCGAACCCGAAACCCGCGGCATCGTCCGTACCGCCGTGCGGGCGCACACGTTGTTTGCCAGCGTGGGCATCGTGCTGGGCCTGGCCCTGTTTGGCGTGCTGTATACGCAAGACCTGCCTGCCATCGTGTCGAACCCGCTGCCCGCCGCCGCTTGCTGCGCCTTTTTTTGGCATGGTGTTTGGCTTGCTGATTGGTGGCGTAATGACCGTGCGGCCGGATCATCAGATGGTGATTACGCCGGTACGTGAAGCGGTGCAGGGTGGCCGTTGGGCCGTGGTGGCGCACCGCGCTCGGCC
>BBFD01000505.1 GCA_001313065.1 Silvimonas sp. JCM 19000 | reverse complement strand
CTTGCTGGCTGGGGGTGCGTGGGGCAGGGCGGGGCGGGATGTATCAGCATCATGCAGGCGCTCGGGACGGGCATAAAGTCAGGGAGCCGCCACAATAACAAGCCCGCTGGCAGGCGAGTAGCCCGCTTGCGCTTGATTCATTGCTAAGCAAACATGACGAATTATCGGCAGCAAGGACCGGGCGATGGCCGCCAATCTTCTGGGTTTGATCCAGTGTTTTATCAAAGTGGTTGAGGCGGGCAGTATTGCGGCGGCAGCACGGGCGCTGGGCATGAGTGCGGCGGCGGTCAGCCAGAATGTGGCGCGGCTGGAAGCGCATCTTGGCGTGCGCTTGTTGTCACGCACCACGCGGCGCATGGCGCTCACGCAAAGTGGCGCCTTGTATTACGACAAGGTGCGGCATATTCCGCATGATCTGGATCTGGCGCAGACCGCGGCCACAGATGCGCTGGAACTGCAGGGCACGCTGCGCATCGCCACAACCTCGGTGTTCGGTCGGCATAAACTGGCGCCCTTGCTGCCTGCCTTTCAGCAGCGCTATCCGCGTATTGCCATCGAATTGATCAGCACCGACCGCCGCACCGACCATCGCCTGGAGGCATCGACGTCAGCCTGCGCATCCCCCCGCAACTGGATGATCGGTTGATTGCACGCCATATCGCCACTTATCCCTTTGTGTTTTGCGCGTCGCCCGCCTATCTGGCGCGCGCCGGCACACCGCAGACGCCGGAAGACCTGAAGCAACACGCCTGCCTGGTGTTCAGATATCCGGTGGATGGTCGCTTTTTTTTGCCGTGGAAATTTGTGCGCAATGGCCAGCGCTTTGATGCGCCGATCCAGCCCGGCTTTATCTGTGACGATATCGAAATGCTGGCGCAGATTGCGCTTAACGATGGCGGCGTGGTGCGCCTGGCCGACTTTGTCGCGCAGCCTTTAATCGATGGCGGCAAGTTACGCCCGCTGTTTGAGACCGCACCGGGCGATGTGGATGGCGCCGTGCCCGAGCCGATGGAGATTTACGCCTGCGTGGCCGAGCGCGCCGCGCTCAATACCCGGGTGCGCGCGTTTATTGAATTTGTAGCAGAGGCGCTGCAAGCGCCACTGCCGCACGCTACGCCAGCCGTGGAATGGTCCGGGCGCAGCTAGCCCGGGTGCCGCACGGCTGAAGCCCGGCCGCGCGCGCACTGCGCACAGGCCAGCCGCTATAACGGAATATTCTTATCCGTAATGCCAGCCCGTGCTGCCCGGGGGTCGCCATGCTGCGTTTGCTGTCGGTGCAACAAAAGCTGTTATCGGGCTTTGCCGTGGTGCTGGTCTTGCTGGCGATTGTCGTGAGTACGGCCCTGTGGAAGATGTCCAGCATCAACGCCAACCTGGTCGACATCACCGACAGTCGCTATCCCAAGCTGGCGCTGTCTTATAAGGTCAGCACGGCTTATCTGGAAATGCGCCGGGTGATACGCGACGGCATTATCGGCACCTCGGAAACGCAAAATGCGGCCAATGTGGCGTTGATCGAGCAATTGCATACGCAAGCGCAGGCCGATATCAACAGCATGACCAAGCTGATCCGCACGCCAACCGGGCGCGGCATCCTGGCGCAAATCCACGCCGCCGATGACAAGCTGACGCGTGATCTGCCGCAGATGGAAAGTTTGATCAAAACCAACCAGAACCCGGCGGCGGTGGCCTTTCTGGCCAGCAATATCAGCCCGGACAACACCGAACTGGCCGCCGCGCTCAAGCGCATGACGGAATATCAGGAGCAGCAAATGCTGCAATCGGGTGCGACGGCGCAGGCCAGTTATCACACCGCTTTATGGACCATGCTGGGCGTGGCGCTCTGTGCCTTGATTGTCGGCGTTTTGATGGCGCTGGCGCTGGGCTGGATCATTACCACGCCGCTCAAGAAATCAGTGCGGCTGGCGCATGCGATCAAGGCCGGTGACCTGTCGGGCCAACACGAGCTCATCGCGCCCAGCCGTGATGAAGCCATCGAAATCGCCCGCACCATGCAGGATATGCGTGCCGGTTTGCGCGAGGTGGTGTCGGGCATACATCACGATGCGGGCCAGGTTGCCGCCGCGGCCAAAGCGTTGTCGGCCTCGGCCGCGCAGATTGCGGCGGGCTCGCATCAAC
>BBFD01000504.1 GCA_001313065.1 Silvimonas sp. JCM 19000 | reverse complement strand
CAAGCACTCCCCAGCCATCCCGCGCTGGAAGCTTTTGGCATTGTGGGTTTCGAGGCCCTGCCGTTGGCGGCATATCCACGCTAATCCCGCCCAGAGTGACCCGCGCTGTTGCGCTGAAGTGACAGCGCCTGGCCAGGTAGCGGCGCAGATACAAGCAGGCAAACGGCAGGCGCGGCTGGGCGTGCTAGATTGGCCGCCTTCTGCCATGACCACCACGATGTTGACTATGCGCGCTGTGCTGTTTCCACTTGTTCTGACGCTGGCCGGACTGGTTCCTGCAGCCCACGCTGCCGCCATTGCCACGCAACTGCCGCTGGGCGTCAGCCCGACGCATTACGACGTGTCCATCACGCCCCATGCCCGCACGCTGGAATTTGACGCGCAAACCACGGCCAGCATCAGCATCAGCGCGCCGACGCGTTCGATCACGCTCAACGCGCAAGATCTGGTATTCAGCCGCGTCACCCTCAGCGGGCCCGGCGGACGCAGCGCGCCAAAGTCAGCCTGAAGCAGGGCACGGCAACCTTTACCTTTGCGCACACGCTGCAACCCGGCGCTTACCGCCTGGCCATGACCTACCGCGGCCAGATCGGCACGCAGACCAGTGGCTTGTTTGCCATTGATTACGTCACGCCCCAAGGCAAACAGCGTGCGTTGTATACCCAGTTTGAGAGCGCCGACGCGCGGCGTTTTATTCCGTGTTGGGATGAGCCGCGTACAAGGCCAGCTTTAGTCTGGACGTGACCGTACCCGCCAGCCAGCTGGCGGTCAGCAATATGCCCATCGCGCGATCCACGCCGCTGGCGGGCGGGCTGAGCCACATCACGTTTGCGCCCACGCCGCGCATGTCAACCTATCTGCTGTTCTTTGGCCTTGGTGATTTCGAACGCGCCAGCGCGCAAGTCGGCCCCACCGAAGTGGGTGTGATCGCGGCGCGCGGCAAGCTCGATCAGGCGCGGTTTGCGCTGGATGCCGGCCAGGCCGTGCTGCGTGAATACAACGATTATTTTGGCGTGCCCTATCCACTGCCCAAGCTCGACAATATCGCGGCACCCGGCGACAACCCGTACTTTGGTGCGATGGAAAACTGGGGCGCTATTTTTTTTACCTTTGAGAGCCTGTTGCTGGTGGATCCACATCTGACCACCCAGCCGAACGCCAGGACGTATTCGACACCGCCGCGCACGAAATCGCGCACCAATGGTTCGGCAATCTGGTGACCATGCGCTGGTGGGATGATCTGTGGCTGAACGAAGGGTTCGCCTCATGGATGCAAGCGCGCACCACCGAAAAGCTGCATCCGGAATGGCATACCGCCGCCGCGCGCGTGCATGTGCGCGATGAAGCGATTGAAGAAGACGCGCTGCAGGCCACGCATCCGGTGGTGCAACCCATCGCCACCGTCGAGCAAACCCAGCAAGCCTTCGACACCATCACCTATAGCAAGGGCCAGGCGGTCATCGACATGCTGGAAGACTATGTGGGCGCCGAGGCTGGCGCAGCGGCGTGCAGCGTTATCTGCAGGCGCATGCTTACGGCAATAGCGCGTCGGATGATTTGTGGAGCGCGATGCAGGGCGTGGCTGCCGACAAACCGGTCGCCCGGATCGCCCGCGCCTTTACCACCCAGCCCGGCGTACCGCTGCTCAAACTGGTGCAGCAACAATGCCTGAATGGCCAGACGGAAGTACAACTGCAACAAGCTGAATACAGCGCCGATCAGCCGGGCAAAGCCGCCTTGCACTGGCCGGTGCCGGTCAGCGTGCAAGTGGTGGGCGGGGCGGTGGTACGCGGCCTGGTCGATGGCGAACAGACACTGCATTTGCCCGGTTGTGGCCCGGTGCTGATCAATGCGGGCCAGCACGGCTATTTCCGCACCGAATACACGCCGGACGATATGCGTGCCCTGGCCAGCGTGTTCGGCCAGCTGGCAGCGGTGGATCAACTGGGCCTGCTGCACGATGCGCAGGGTCTGGCCGTGGCAGACCAGGCATCGATCACAGCATGGCTGGAACTGGTCAACGCCACGCCCGCCAACGCGGAAGCCGCGGTCTGGTCGGATATCGCCACTGCATTGCTTGAGCTTGACCGTTACTACGCCAGCGATACCCCGGCACGCCAGGCGTTGCGCCGCTTTGCCCACGCCCGGCTGAGCCCGCTGCTGGCTGAG
>BBFD01000503.1 GCA_001313065.1 Silvimonas sp. JCM 19000 | reverse complement strand
CGCCCAAAGCCGCCCCGCCCAAAGCCAAGGCCACCGCCGCATCGACTGCGCCAGCACCGTCGGGCAAAACCGCTGCTGCGACTAGCCCGGCACCGGCTGCTACAGCGCGATCACGTAAAAAGGCGCAAACTGCGCCCGATGCTGATGTTGCAGCGCCCACAGCCGCACCGCGTAGTCGCAAAAAGCCGCCCGCTGCGCAATAAAGCGCGCGCGTACGGCAGGGCAGCGGTAGTTTAGTTGTCTTGTCGTACGCTGCTGGCGAGAAATTCGCGCTGGCTGGCGTCCATGTGCACGATGCGGCATACCAGCTTGAAGCGGCTGAGTTTGCCACCAGGGTGCTGCTGGCAATCTGGCCACGGAAGTCGAGATAGCCGCGTCGGCCTTGGGTGTCCAGCACATCCAGGCAGATGCGGCACTCCACCCCGGCAGGCACGTTATGCTCAGACAGGATTACAAATGATTGTTCGCTGGCTTCCATGGCCCGGCCAAAGATGGGCGTGCTGGCATGGTCCAGGATCAGGGCGGCGCGCCAGCCACAAGCTTGCGCCTGGTCTGGTCAGGGTATCCGGCGGGCAGGTTCATTTTTTTTGGCCATGCAGCAGGGCTGCGGGTCTTTAGTAGTAACGGGTTTTTGATGTTCTGGTTTTATTTTGGAACGCGAGTGCGATTTTACTGCACTGCGTCAAACAGGAGGAAGGTTCCCACATGTTTATCGTTGATCGCTCTGCCGCGCTGATCCGGCCCAAGCAACCGTTTCTGGACTGGCTTAATGCTTTGCCTGGCAATGAAGTCACCCTTACGCTCGACGATATCCGCGCCGATTGCACCGTGATTCTGGTGCCGGAAGTCAGTGAACCCGAAGATGGTATTTCTTACATCGATGATGTTGCTGATCGCTTGTTCGAGATGGAACTTGCGTCGTGGGCCGAGGACGAAAGCCAGTGGCCGACCAAACGTAATCTCAAGTTGTTCTGGGAATGGTTTGATGTCGAAATCCATCTGGGCGTAATGGACAGTGTCTCTGAAGACATCCACAACACGCCCGCGGACCACGGTTATCACTAAGCAGAACGCGCGGTGCGCCGTGATTTGATTTGATCAGTGATTGCAGCGGCTACGGCCGCTGCAGTTTTATGGAGTGTTACATGCGTCGCTTCAAGTACCTTGCTGTGGCTGCCCTGGTCTGTGCCGGTCTGGCGCAGGCCGAGCCGCTCAACTACAACGTGGTGAATCTGGAAGCCAGTGCCAGCAAGGACGTCAGCAATGATCTGGCGACCGCCACCTTGTTTGTTGAACTGACTGACAGCGATCCGTCGCGCCTGGCCGACAAAGTGAACCAGACGCTCAATGCCGCGATCAAGCTGGCCAAACAGAACAGCTCGATCCAGACCGCCGGTACCGGCTATGCCACTTATCCGGTGTACAACAGCAAAACCAACAAACAGGAAGCCTGGCGCGGTCGTGGCGAATTGCGTCTGACCAGCCGCGATTTTCCAACCTTGTCCCGTTTGCTGGGCCAATTGCAGCAACCATTGGCCAGCGGCTTGCCCTTACAACTGGCGGGCATACGCTATGGCGTTTCGGACGAAGCGCGCAAGCAGACCGAAGACATGCTGATCGAGCAAAGCATGAAGGCCTTCCGCCAACGGGCCGATCTGGTTCGGCAAGGCTTTGAAGGCGCCAGCTGGCGCATGGTCAACGTCAATATCAATACCAGCGACAGCGGTCCGCAGCCATCATGGCCAAAGCCATGCTGATGCGCGCGCCAGTGGCCGAAGCCGCACCGGCGCCGCTTGAAGGCGGCGACAGCAAGTTGTCGGTGACGGTGGCGGGCTCGATCCAGATTCAATAACCCGAGCGCCTTGTGCCCATGACCGCGCCCGCCTGATGCTCACTGTGGTGACATCGCGGCGGGCGTGCTTATGGCTACGCGGCATGACTGTGCTGGCGCTGATCACCGCGCTGTTTTTTGCCATGGCCGTGGCGATTAGTCATGCTGCTCGGCGTGGTGTGTTATCAGCGGCGGGCTACGCCGCCGTACCCGCTCACAGTGGAAGTCGGCCCCGGTGGCTGGACGCTGGCCCAGGGCGGGCAACCCGCACGCTCATTGCGTTGGCTGCCTGGCACGCTGATTACGCCGCAGTTGGTGATTCTGCACGGCCGGGATCGGGCC
>BBFD01000502.1 GCA_001313065.1 Silvimonas sp. JCM 19000 | reverse complement strand
GCGCCCGGCTGATTCTGGACGACGGCGTGGGCATCTGGGCGCGTTTTTTTCATATGGCGGGCTGTGGCGGCTGGCGCATGGGCAATGGCTGCGCGCAGCGTGCTCGGTCTGCCCGATGGGGGGTGGACCGGCGGCGATGGCGCTGGATGCGCAACAACGCGTCTGGCTGGGCTACGGCCACAACCGACTGTTTCGCTATGACCACGGCCAGCTGGTGCAATGGGGCCCGGCCGACGGGATCGATCTGGCAACGTCAACTTTGTGCATCCGGGCCACGAGTTGCTGATCGCCGGCGACAAAGGCGTGCAAGTGCTGCAAGGCAGCCGCTTTCGCGCACTGCATACCGACGACCCCAGCGTGTTACGTGGCGTCAGCGGCATGCTGCAAACGCCGGATGGCTCGGTGTGGCTGAATGGCCGACGCGGTGTGGTGCGGATATGCGCAGCGGTTGGCAAGCGGCGCTGGCTGACCCCGAAACGCCGTTGCATTACACCCTGCTGGGCGCGCGTGATGGTTATCGCGGTGAGCCACCGGGCCGCTGCCGCAACCCAGCGCTGTGCGCAGCGCCGACGGCTTGCTCTGGTTTTCTTCGTCCGCTGGCTTGCTGCAACTGGACCCCAACCGCCTGCCGCCGCTAAGCCCGGCGCAGGCCGAATTCTTGCGCGTCAGTGTCAACGGCCAGAGCTGGGCCGCCGACCAGCCCATCACGCTGCCCGCGGGCACGCGCCAGTTGCAGATTACGTATACCGCGCTCGGCAGCCGCATCCCGGAAGAAGTGCGCTTTCGCTATCAGCTGGATGAGGTCGATACCACCTGGCAAGACGTCGGCCCGCGCCGCGAAGCCAATTACACCAATCTGCGGCCGGGCGATTATCGCTTTCAGTTGCAAGCGGCGCCGCTGGGCAGCGACTGGCCCGACAACCCGGCCGAACTGCACATCCGCATCGCGCCGCATTTTTTTATCAAACCGGCTGGTTTGGCGGCTTGCTGTTGCTGGCCTTGATCGGCGTGCTGGCGGCGCTGTACCAATGGCGAGTGCGCTATCTGACGCGCCAGGTCTATGCACAAATGAATATGCGGCTGCAAGAACGCCAGGACATCGCGCGCACCCTGCATGACACCTTTTTTGCAGGCGGTGTACGCGCTCACCTTGCGCTTTCAGACCGTGCAAATGTCCTTGCCGTCCGACCATCCCTTGCATCCGCAAATGGATCACGCCATGGCCAGCGCCGAAGCCTTGCTGGAGGAAGGCCGCGATCAGGTGATGAATCTGCGTGGCGAAAGCCAGTTGCAGCAAGGTCTGTTTGAGGCGCTGCGCCAGGTGGGCACTGATCTGATGTTGCAACATACGGTGCCGTTTGAAGCGCGCCGCCATGGCCATATCCGCGCGCTGTCCCCGGGCGTGGTGGACGATCTGTTCCAGCTGGGGCGTGAAGCGCTGTTCAACGCTTATCGCCATGCGCAGGCGCGGCATATCCAGTTGCATATGGAATACAAGCGCAAGGAGTTTGTGCTGAGCATCAGTGACGATGGCCACGGGCTTGATCCAGCCGTGCTGGAACGCGGGCATAAAGAACGCCATTTCGGCATTCCCGGCATGAGCGAGCGCGCCAACAAGATTGGTGGCTCCTTGCAGATCAACAGCACCTCCAGCCGCGGTACGCGCATCACCGTCAGCGTGCCGCGCCGCCATGCTTATCTGCCCCGGGCATGGCCCTGGCTGGCGCGGCAGCGCCATTGATGGATCTGCGCGCGTAAACCGGTCTATATCGCGCGCCATATTTGCCGACGTTGGCGCAAACAGGACCATTGATCTGATCAAAAGCGCAGTCTCAATGCGGGGCTGGCTTGCAAGAGCGGCTTGATGCTGGCGTGGACTGCACGCGGCGCTGCGGCCGAAGCAGGCTGGCTTGTAAGATCAGCCGCAAAACAGTCCCCCCAGAGCGCATCGCCGTTGGCGCCACGGCTATAGTCCATTACGAGAATCTTTGGCGTCGCCAACAGCGCTTTGCAAGGCCACCAGGCTTGGCGGCAGCGATCAGAATCAGCATTTTTTACCGGTTTCGGGCCGCCATGGCGCGCCCCGGCAAACACGACTAGCTTGCGGCCTTTCCAGAACCCCGAAAGTGATCGCAGCCATGTTGCGCAGACTCTCCGGCCGGATGCGCCCGGCATGCTATCCACCGCTGTTCGCCCTGCTGCTGGG
>BBFD01000501.1 GCA_001313065.1 Silvimonas sp. JCM 19000 | reverse complement strand
CCGTGCCGACCGCCGCGCCGCCAGCCCGCTTTTTTGTCGACAAATCAAGCACTGGCGGGCAATTGCGCAGCCAGGTAGAGCGCCAGCATCTGTTGCAGTTGTGCCAACACGGCGGGGCGCTGCGGCAGGTCGGCTTCGTTATTGAGCGCCACTGCCGTCTTCATGGTCTGTAATACCACGATAGCCATTGCCTCCAGCTGTTGTGCGTCAAAGCCCGGGGCATGCGGTCGTAAGATTTCTGCCACGTAACGGCGCATATGTATACGCACGCCGGTGGCTTGTAAGGCTGGGCCACGACCACTTTCGGCCAGTACACCAAAGGCGGGATGATCGGCCGAAAGCGCAGCAACGCGGGAAACAGTTCGCTGGCCAGTTGCCCCACCGTCCAGCCGGGCGATGCGTCCTGCAGGGCCTGCATACGTTGATACAAAGCTTCGGCATGGCGCGCCAGCACCGCATCGGCCACGTGTTCTTTGGTCGGAAAGTACTGGTACAGCGATCCGATTGACGCGCCAGCGCGGGCGGCAATCTCGGTCATGGTGGCGGCATCAAAGCCGTCCTGGGCAAAGACTTGCTGGGCTGCATCCAGCAAGGCGGCCACGCGCAAGCGGCCTTTTTTCGCGCTGCGGCTGCCTGACCATTGCATTTTGTGAGGACATCCTCATATACTCCGCGTTTGTGAGTTCACCCTCACAAATCTTGTCTAATGTTCAATCCGCTGCCCATGGGCCAGCCCCTATTCTGAGGCCGAAATCATGAATATCGATGCAAAAAAAACCACCGCGCTCGTCCTGATTGATCTGCAAGACGGCATTCTGCCTTATGCAGGTGCCCATCCGGCCAGCCAGGTGCTGGATTTGTCCAATCAACTGGCACAACGTTTCCGTGCTGCCGGTGCGCCGGTGGTGCGCGTGCGCGTGGGCTGGAGCGAAGATTATGCCGAAGCGCTCAAGCAACCGGTGGATAGCGCCGCTGGCGGTGGCGCACTGCCCGCTAACTGGTGGGATATTCCGGCGCAACTGGAAACCGGGCCCAAGGACATCCTGATCACCAAACGCCAATGGGGCGCCTTCTACGGCACCGATCTGGAACTGCAACTGCGCCGCCGCGGCATCACCACCATCGTGCTGGCCGGTATCGCCACCAATATCGGCGTGGAATCCACCGCGCGCACCGCGTGGGAGCTGGGCTTTGGCATCGTACTGGCCGAAGACGCCTGCAGCGGTCCGACCATGGACATGCACCAGTTCGCCATCAAGAACATCTTTCCGCGCATTAGCCGCGTGCGCAGTACCGCGGAAATTCTTGCCGCTTTTGCCTGATCCATATGGCGTTGACCCGTGCGGCGCCCCGTGGCGCCGCATTGCGTAAAGCTCGGTTTGACCGCCCGGTCAACATGACAAGCCCGGCCATCGCGCCGTAACGCCTGGCCGGGCATACTCCCGCCTCAGACTTAGCCGAAGGTGAGAGATGCCCCCCCCGTACCCACGCCCCCCTGACGCCCGCGCTGGTTGCGCTGATGGCGTTTACCACCGGCCTGGCCGTGGCCAGCAATTACTATGCGCAGCCCTTGCTGCATACGCTGGCGCTCCATTTCAATGTCTCTGCCGCCCATGTCGGGCTGATCGTCACCGTCGCCCAACTCAGCTACGCCACCGGCCTGATGTTGCTGGTGCCGCTGGGCGACTTGCTGGAACGACGCCGCATGATCGTCACCATGCTGCTGCTGTCGGCGTGCGGACTATTGCTGACCGCCAGCGCACAGTCGCTGGGATTGATCTTGTTGGGCACCGGCGTCACCGCGCTGTTTTCGGTGGTGGCGCAAGTCTTGTTGCCTTTGGCGGCGACGATGGCGCAACCACACGAACGCGGCAAAGTGGTCGGCAGCATCATGAGCGGGTTGCTGCTGGGGATTTTGCTGGCGCGTACGGTCGCGGGTACCTTGTCGGCGTTGGGTGACTGGCGCACCGTGTATTGGTGCGCGGCCGGGCTGATGCTGCTGACGGCAGGCGTGATGCGTTATCGCTTGCCACGCAGTCAGCAACATCTGGGCCTGAGCTATCCGGCGCTGCTCGGCTCGGTGCTGCAGTTGTTTGTGCAGGAACCCGTCTTCCGCCTGCGTGCCCTGCTGGGCGCCTCAGCTTTAGCGTGTTCAGCGTGCTGTGGACTTCGATGGCGTTTTTGCTATCCAGCCCGCCGTGGCATTTCAGCGATGGCACCATCGGATTATTTGGCCTGGCCG
>BBFD01000500.1 GCA_001313065.1 Silvimonas sp. JCM 19000 | reverse complement strand
GCCGCGCAGCGCGCACGGCCTGGATCAGGTCAGAAGCCGAATCCTGGATAAGTCGCGCACGCCAATCGAGGGCTTGGTGATGATGCCCAGCGCGCCGCTGGCCAGCGCCTGCATGGTGGTCTCGGCGCCTTTTTCGGTGAGCGATGAGCAAATCACCACTGGCGTCGGCCGCTCCGCCATCAACTGGCGCAAAAAAAAGGTCAGGCCGTCCATCCGCGGCATTTCGATATCGAGCACGATCACGTCGGGCCAGTCGCGCTCCATTTTCTGCCGCGCAAAAATCGGATCGGGGGCGGTACCGATAATCTGGATATCGGCAGCTTGGAGAGGGTCTCTTGCATGACCTGCCGCACCACCGCTGAGTCATCCACGATCATGACTTTAATCGCCATGGTTTCATCCTTTCAGATGCGTGCCGAGGCGCGCTAATCATTCATCATAGTCGGCGCGGGCGGCGCGATGCCCGCGTAATGCACCCATACCGCGCCAGTGTTCAAGTCCAGCACGATACGGCGTGATTCTTCGCCGCCGACGTCTTCCACCGTGGCGTTCAGGCCGTGGCTTTGCAGCCAGGCACGGGCACCTGCGATGTTCTTCATGCCGATGGGCATATTGTTGCCGCGGCGCAGCGCCATAAAACTGCCGCCGCCAAATAACTTGTATTCAAACTCGCGCGCGGACAGCCCGGCGGCATCCATATATAAGGCCAGCGCATCCATGGCGTCGTCACCATAGCGCGGGTTAAGAATCTGCCCCGGCTGGCGGGTGCGCCCGCTGGTCGGTAGCAAAAAAAAGTGGCACAAGCCGCCGGTACGCTGGCCCGGATGCCACACCGTCATCGCCAGGCACGAGCCCAGCAAGGTGTGGATACGTCCTGGTGCCGGGCCAAACCAGATCTCGCCCGGCATCACAAAAAAAATGCTATGCATGCGTTTTCCGGTAGATTGCCGTGGTGATTTGCTCCAGTCCGCTATATCGATCCAGCAAAGGCTCGGCGTGGCCCATCATCAGCCAGCCGCCGGGCCGCAATTGCGCCGTCACTTGCTCCACCACGCGGCGCTTGGTCGGTGGATCAAAATAGATAGTCACATTCCGCAAGAAGATCACATCAAACAGGCCCAGTTCATGCAGGGCGCCGGTCAGATTAAAGGGCCGGAAACTCACATGGCGGCGCAGGTTTTATCGATCAGCAAGGTGCCGTCGTAACGGCCTTTGCCTTTGAGGCACCACTTTTTTGAGATATGCCGGTGGAATACGTTCCGCCTGGTCCAGGCTATACAAGCCACGGCGCGCGGTTTCCAGTACCTGGGTGCTGATATCGGTGCCAGAATCTCCCATTGCTGGCTGGGTGGTAGCACCCCCGCCAGCACCATGGCGGCCGAATATGCTTCTTCGCCGCTCGAAGACGCGGCGCTCCACACGCGCACTTTGTCCGGCCCGCTCAGCGTGGGCGGCACCATGGCGTAGAGCGCGTCAAAATGCTTGGGCTCGCGAAAAAAAATAGGTTTCGTGGGTGGTGATCAGATCGATCAGGATTTGCAGTTCCTGCGCGTTGCGGTCCTGGCGGATTAATTCAAAATACGCGCCATAGCTGGCGCACTGATTGATGCGCAGCCGTTTTCCCAGCCGCTGCGCCAGCATCATCTGTTTGCTCTCAGGCAGCGACAGGCCGATGTGCTGGTGCAAAAAAGCGCTGGAACAGCTCGAATTCCTTGCGGGTGATCGGCGTAGTCAGCATGGAAGATGGGGTGTCTTAATCCTCGGCGCCCGGCGCGCCATGCACCAGCGAGCTCATTTCTTCCAGCGACAGCACGTGGGCCACATCCAGCAAGATGACAAACTGGTTGTTGATCTTGCCCATGCCGGCAATAAATTCGGCGCGCAAGGGCGTGCCAAAGCTGGGCGCGGGCTCAATCTGGCTGGCCGGAATTTCGATAACAGCATTAACGGCATCGACCAGCATGCCCACCGAATGCGCTTCACCGGCAAAGTCCAGGTTAAGCACCACCACGCAGGTACGGCGGCCGACGGGCGTGGGCGCGCGGCCAAAGCGGATCGACAGATCAATCACGGGCAAGACCGAGCCGCGCAGATTGATCACGCCATGCACAAACGGCGGCATCAATGGCACTTGCGTGACGGCGCTGTATTCGATGATTTCCTTGATGTGATGGATGACAACGGCAAACACTTCGGCGCCCAGCGTAAACGTCAGGTATTGCTGGTCCTCGCCGGGCAGGGCGCTGCCAG
>BBFD01000499.1 GCA_001313065.1 Silvimonas sp. JCM 19000 | reverse complement strand
TTCATCGGCGAGGTTGATCTTCAAGACGGTATCTATGCATCACGCGGCGACGCGGGCGACGCGCGACATGCGGCGCAAGATGTCGAGAAATTCCACGCCGCTGTGGCTTACTTCCTCGCCCTTGCGCGTCAGCACGCCAAACGGTGCAAGGCTGCGGCCCACGGCCAGCGGCAGCGTCACCAGCAAGCCGGCTTGCAAGTGGTCGCGCAGCACCGGCTCTGACAGGATCGTCACCGCATCACTGCGCTGCGCCAGCTGCAGTGTGGCAAAAAATCGAATCGCATTCCACCGTGTTTTGCGGCGCGCTGACCTGGGCCGCTTCAAACTCATGCTCCAGCAATTGCCGCGCCGGGCTGGTCATCGGCTGCAGCACCCATGGCCACGTCGCCAGCTGCGCCAGCGTCACGCTTTCCTCGCGCGCCAGCGCATGCCCGCTGCGCACCACCAGCAACAGCTTCTCGTTGCCCAGCGCCTCAAAATCCAGCCAGTTATGTTGTTCCAGATCGCTAAAACGGCCGATGGCAAAGTCGATGCGGCCTTGCTCCAGTAGCTCGATCAGTTGATCGCTGGTTTCACCTTTGATGCGGATTTTCAGCAGCGGCTTGCGTACTTTCAAATCCGACACCGCCTGCGCTATCCAGTCCGGCGCCGCGCCCATAATCGTGCCCACAATCAGCTGGCCAAAGCCGCCGCGTTGCCATTGCGTCAGATTGTCGGCGCAGCGTTCCAGCCCGCCCAGCGTGGCGCGGGCAAAGCGGATTACTTCGATGCCCACTTCGGTTGGCTTCATGCCGCGCGCCAGCCGTTCAAACAGCGGACAATCCAGATATTGTTCCACCTCACGCAGCATGCGGCTGGCGGCCGGTTGCGACATCGCCAGCGTTTCCGCGGCTGATGCAGATTGCCGTGCTCATCCAGCGCCACCAGCAGGTACAAATGTTTGTAACGTAAACGATGTAGTAACGACTGATACAAATACGGCTTGAGCATGACGTTTCCGGTAAGTGATGCGGCTGGATGTGATTGTTGCCGCAAATATCGCAGCGCCGCACTCTGCAAATACCCTTACCGATACCTTCTGGTTATCGCATGCGTCAGATTTGTGATTGGAACGGCAAGGCAAAGCCCGTTAAAAAAATGTAGCCACTAAACCGACACTACGTCGCGGAGACCCAGAATATGAAGTTGTTGCGCTTCGGCCCGGCGGGCCACGAAAAAAAACCGGGCGTGCTCGATGCCAATGGCGTCATCCGCGATCTGTCGGGCGTGATCGACGATATCTCCGGTGAAGTGCTGCACCCCGGTTCGCTGGCCCGTCTGCGCGACGTATGCCCCGAAACGCTGCCGACTGCGCCGCTGGCGCCCGCATTGGCCCGTGCGTGGGGCGCATCGGCAAGATCATCTGCATCGGCCTTAACTACAGCGACCACGCCAAAGAATCGAATATGGCGATCCCGGAAGAGCCGATCATCTTTATGAAGCCGACCAGCTCGCTGTGCGGCCCGTTTGATCAGGTGGAAATCCCGCGCAATTCGCAAAAAAAACCGATTGGGAAGTCGAACTGGGCGTGGTCATCGGCAAGACCGCCAAATACGTCGATGAAGCGCAAGCGATGAACCACGTGGCTGGCTATTGCGTGGTGAACGATGTGTCCGAGCGCGCGTTTCAGCTGGAGCGCGGCGGCCAGTGGGACAAAGGCAAGGGCCACGATACCTTTGCGCCGATCGGTCCATGCTGGTAACCGCCGATGAGATCAAGGATCCGCAAGACCTCGATATGTGGCTGGAAGTGGATGGCCACCGTTATCAAAACGGCAATACCCGCACCATGATTTTTTTGGCGTGGCCACGCTGGTGGCGTATCTCAGCCAGTTTATGACGCTGCAGCCGGGCGACGTGATCTGCACCGGCACGCCGCCGGGCGTGGGCCTGGGGCAGAAGCCGCCCAAATACCTGGTGGCGGGCCAGACCATGAAGCTCGGCATTGCCGGCCTCGGTGAGCAACAACAAATCACCGTCGACGCCGTGGTACCGCGCTAAGCCCGCAGCCACAACAACAAACAACCCGTCCCGAATTTTTTTTCGCCGCAACCTGCGCGGTGCGGCCTGTTGCAACCTGGAGATACGCAACATGAACCAGCTCGACCTCAACAACCATGTCGCCATCATCACCGGCGGGGCGCGCGGCATTGGTTATGCCGTGGCCAAACGCATGCTGCAATCGGGCGCCAGCGTGGCGTTATGGGATGTGGATGCGGCGCGGCTGGACACCGCCG
>BBFD01000498.1 GCA_001313065.1 Silvimonas sp. JCM 19000 | reverse complement strand
CACCAGCACCAACTGGTCGGCCGGGCGCGGCGCTCGCGTGGGCAAACCAAAGCGGGCGCGCACGTCAAATACGGGCAGGATTTCGCCACGCACATTGATCACGCCAAGGATACTGACCGGCGCGCCGGGCAAGGGGGCCACGGCGGCGGCGCGTTCTACCCGGATGATCTGATGGTGGTCGAGTGCGTAACGCTGCGCGTCCAGGCGCCATTCCAGCAATTGCCGCATGAGAGAACTCGTCTGGCTGACAACCGCCGGGTTTAGCCGCCCACCTCTTCTGCCAACGGCAAAGGCCGTAAAAAAAGCGGTTGACGGTGTCCAGCAGTTCCCAGCGATTAATCGGTTTATGGATAAATGCATCGGCGCCGCAGCTATCAATCCGCTGCTGCACCGCGATATCGTCGAGCGCCGACATGATCACTACCGGGGTGTTTTGTAATACCGCAATCTGGCGGATCCGGGCGGTCAGCTCGAAGCCGTCCATGCCTGGCATCATCAGATCAACCAGGATCAGGTCGGGCTGCATGGCAGGCATCAATGCCAACGCCGCCTCGGCGCTTGAACACTCGAAGGTGGCGTACTGCTCGGCGCTGATCAGTATATTCAATAATTTGCGACTGAACTCGTCGTCATCGACGATCAGGACTTTCGCCGTAGTCTGGGTCATCAGGAATTGCGCCTCGAACTTTGCCGTGGCGTCTCACAGCAGATTAGTCAAAGTGGCCGGTTTCCGCACATCCGGCGCAAACGTCCGTCGGTCGCCACCGCCGGGTGGGATGCTGACACGCGCAAGCTACACTTACCAGTCAGTCATGGACAGCAAGGCATGCCTTGCTATAAAAAAACGCTGCCACAACAAACCAGAACAAGCGCTTTTCGCCATGCTCAGGCCATGCCCACAAGGCTGAAACAAACGCCTGTCTGCCGCTACCAGGAGCGCTCCCGGTTGAAGCAGAACCATAAACAGCCAAGCATGGCGCAACGAAAAAAAAGGGAAGCTGTATGCCACTTTCAATTCTCGTGGCGGATGATTCATCGATTGCCCGCAAGATGCTGATCAAGCTTTGCCCCCGCATTGGGACATCAGCATCAGCCAGGCCGCGGACGGCCAACAGGCGCTGGCCGCCTGCCGTCAGGGCGATATCGACGTAATGTTTCTCGACTTGACCATGCCTGTGCTCGACGGCTATGCCGTACTGCAAGCACACCGCGATGAAGATCTGAACGGTCTGATCATCGTGGTCTCGGCCGACATCCAGGAACAAGCCAGATTCGCGTACGCGACCTGGGCGCCATCGCATTCATCCAGAAGCCGGTCGACGCCGGCAAGATCGAGCGTGTGCTCAAAGAATACGGAATTCAATTATGAGCACCGACTTGCTTAGCGAAGACCAGCGCGAGGCGCTGCAAGAACTCGTCAATATCGGCATGGGCCAGGCCGGCGCCTCGATTGCGCAAGTGCTGGATGAGTTTGTCAAACTGTCGATCCCGCGAATTTCTTCGGTGGCGGCCTGCAATCTGTCGCAGGAAATCGTGCGCCTGGTGGGCGACGCCGATGTCTCCGCCATACGCCAGGCGTTTACTACCGAATTCCGTGGCGAAGCATTGTGGTGTATCCGGAACAAAGCATGGCCGGGCTACACGAGGTGATGGCTATGACGCCGGCACCAAAGAAAACAAGGGCGAAATCCTGCTGGATATCGGCAATATCCTGGTCGGCGCCTGCGTGGGCGGCATTGCCAATTTGCTGGGCATGCTCAGCGCCTTCTCCGCCCCCACGCTGATCGCCGATCAGACCCCGGCTTATCGCTTGCTCAAACCCGAACACATACAGGCCCGCGTGGCGCTGCTGGTCGAGGTTTACTTTGTGCTGGAAGAACGCGACTTCCGCTGCCATCTGATCATCCTGATGCCGGAAACCGACATCCTGGCCCTCGGCCAGGCGCTCGACCGTTTTGTCGACGGCATTTAAGCGCCGCAACGCATACGGTGGGTCTAGACCCACCATTCAAAGCCACGAACAAGAACGCAACCATGGCGGGCTTGATCAATGGCCTTGGGGGTGGGTATTGACCCAACCTATGCGTTCCGCGCTGCGACACGGCGTAGTCGCAACACAGCGTTGTCTCCTGGCCGTTCCGCCTCGCAACGGATATAACTAAGGCACAAGCAACCGGCGCACCCGCCGCCGCTGGAGATCTCCGTGCCCTGCTCTATTTGCCCTGGCGTTTTGTCTTTCGCATGATCCCCGCCCCGATTCCCGCCAATGATGCCGCCCGCGTGCAGGCGCTGCGTGCGCTGGCCATGCTT
>BBFD01000497.1 GCA_001313065.1 Silvimonas sp. JCM 19000 | reverse complement strand
CGACCTTGAGCTGGGGAATCAGCAGTGGCGCATCGCCCGGTAGCGGTGCCGCGATGGCGGCGCCGGCGAGCATCAGCGCCGCCATCAGCTCAAGTAAACGATGCATAGCACCATCCCCATGCGAACCATGTGACCCAGCCAGAACATCCAGGCCATGCTGGCGGAATTCGGGAAGCCGTCACTTCCGCCATGCACCAGCCACTGAAAATCCACTTGCGGATGAAACACCACGCGTTGCACCAGCAACGACACATCGACCCAACACACCACCGCCAGCGCGGGCAGCAGCCGGGCGATTTCCGGGACACCGGTCGCGCGCGTCAGCGGCTCGAACAGCGCAAAGGCCAGCACGGTAAACAACAGCGCCAGGCCAACGCGCCACTTGAAACGATCAAAAGTCTTTTTTCATTGCTTTCCCCGAGATATAAAAAAAACCCGGCCGGAGCCGGGTTCGTCTGTTGCTTGCGTTTAATGCGGAATCGGCATGAGGTGTTTCACAGTCCAGCCAAACCAGACCGCCAGGCCGACCAGAACCGCCCACACCGTCCCTTTCGCGACATGGGCCCGGACTTCCAGATACAGCTTGTGCTGCTCTTCTTCGCGCCGGATCAGCGCGTCGTGATACTCGCGATGGCCAGACGGATCGCCGCTCGGGAAGCCACTCCGGATTTCATCAACCTTGGCTTTCAGCTCTTCCAGCGAGCTCATGACCTCGGCAAGCGTCGGCGATTTGTTTTCATACGGCACGGTGACTCCTTCCTCGCTGGTTGTAATCGGGGCAAAGCGATCTATGCTTAAAGCGACACTCCCCCCGGAATGTCTTGAGTCCGCCGGTCTGGAGAGCTCCGCCGGCGGATGATTTTTTTTATGCCTCTGGCTCGTCGTCTTGAATGGACGCCGCCGCCTGTCCATCTTGTACCGTTTGCAGCTGAGCACGGAGTTCGGCCGCCGCCTGCGAGGCTGCCGCAAGATCGGCCGTGCGCTGCGCCAGTTGCTCTTGCAGATCGGCCAGCGTCGCGTTGGCCTGCTCCAGCGCGTCAGTCGCCTGCTCCAGCGCCGCCGCTTGCGCCGTCTTTTCCACCTCTGCAGCGGTCAGTGCTGCCGTTTGCGCAGTGAGCGTGTCGACCGCCGCCGCATGCGCGACCTGCTCGGCCTGTAGTGCGGTTTTCACCACCTCGTTTTCGGTCAGTGCGGCCGCTGCGGTGTCGCCCAGCACGCTGGCCAGCGACAAACCATTCTGGCCATCCGCCAGCGACAGCGAAACCGGGTCATTGACCTGCGCGCTGATCACCACACCATCTTTGAGAATCTCGGTAATGGTCTGGTGGTGCGCGCCACCGATGCCGGCGAGGGCATGGCGGATCAGTGTTTCATAAGGGCGGGTGCGTTCTTCGAGAGTCATTTTTTAACTTACCGTGGTTGTGGTGTTGATGAGCTTCCAGTTACTGCCGTCCGACTGGCAGACCTTGCGGCCGCCCGTTGCGTCGGAAACCGTGATCAGGTGGTTCGCGTACGCCGCCGCGCTGGGCAGCGTCGATAGCGTGTAGACGCCGTGCAGCGCGGGGCCCGAAGAAACCAGCGGCCCGCCGACCTGCAACAGATGCACGCCATCATCGGTACCGGCGCCCAGCACCAGGCGGCCCGTAGTGCCGTTGAGACTCAGGGTCTGCGTGCCAGCCGCGAAGGTCGCGCCCTGGCGAAAGCTGAGCGCGCCGCCGTAGTTGCCAAAGTGCCAGTACTGGCTGGCGTTGCCGGGCAGCAGCGTCACCGAGCCGCCGTTTTCACGTGCCCCACCCAGCGCATCCGTCCCGAGAATCAGGCGGTTGCCGCCGATCGTCGCGATGCCCGTCGTCTGCAGCGTCGTAAACTTGCCCGTCGAAGGCGTGGTATTACCGATCGCCGCGCCATCGATGGCGCCGCCGGCGATGGCCACGGCGCCGGCCGACTGCTGGGCCATCGAACTCAAGACCTGCCAGGCCGACCACGTGCCGTTGTAATCCTGAAAGCGCCAGGCGAAGCCGCCGGTGGTGGTCGTCCAGCGCTGCAACAGGCGCGCCGTGGTGGCACTCAACGCACGCACCACTTCGAGCACGCCCACACCGGACAGCGGCGGCGCATTGGTCGAAGTGGAAAGCTGGCGGCCGAGGTGAATTCGATGACGCCGGGCGAGGTCAGCGCGTTGAAATCCAGCACGTCGGCCCGTGCGCCGCCGTTCGGTGAAACCGTCAGGCCGGTAATGTTGCCGCCGGTAATGCTCACTGCATTACTGGCCTGCGTGGCCATCGTGCCCAGCCCCAGCGTTGTGCGCATGGTG
>BBFD01000496.1 GCA_001313065.1 Silvimonas sp. JCM 19000 | reverse complement strand
CGTTTCTGGCGCGACACCATGAATTATCTGCATGAGCCGGACGCCATTCTGGGCGCGGATGGCTGGGTGCATCGGCGCCAGGTGGTGCGGTTTTAAAACCACCCCAATAAAAAACGGCGCGGACCGTGCCGCGCCGTGTTCGCCATCTGGCCTTGCTTATTGCCGCGCTTTGCGTTTGCGCGCGGCCACCAGACCGACCAGCCCCAGGCCCATCAAGGCATAGGTTTCCGGTTCTGGCACGGCGGCCAGTTGCTGCGCCACATAGCCGGGCAGGTCGGCGTTGGTAAAGCCGAAGACGTAGAAATTGCTGTTGGCGTCAGTCAGAAAATCATTGTCGTTGGTGACCACCAGCGTGTGCAGCGTTTGGCCGTTGAGGGTGACGTCATCGCCAAAGGCCAGCCCTTCAATCTTGGCCGGAAAGCTGCTGCCGGCCAAACCGTATTTGGGGTCCAGCAGATCGAGGAACAGCGACTGGCTGACCGGGGTCAGGCTGCTTGGCAGTGTTACGTCGCCGCTGACATCGGTTGCGCCCGTGATATCCACGCGCACCAGCTTTTTTTGGTGGCGGCATCGGTGCCGCCGTTGCCATCGCGCTCATCCACCAGAAACTCATGGTCGTTGATGGCGATGA
This sequence comes from Silvimonas sp. JCM 19000, assembly GCA_001313065.1. The sequence continues at coordinate 1,684 of BBFD01000496.1, read as the reverse complement.
TGTCGCTGATGGTGTTTTTTTTCTTGTTGGCCAGCGTGTAGACGTACTCATGCGTCGCGCCGGTAGCCACGTCGATGGTGACGATGCGGGTCTGGGTGCCTTTGGTGCCGCCATCCTGGATCAGCGGGCTTTGCATTACGCCCACCAGCGTCTTGCCATCGGGCGTAATGGCGAGGCCCTCCATGCCCTTGTTGGCCACCCGGCCGGTAGTGTTGCCGCTAATTTCGGTATTGCCCACCGGGCTGAGATGGGCCACGTCGTAGTAGGCCGGCAGCGTGTAGGTTTTGATGCGCTGGCCGCTGGCTTTATCAAATTGATAAACATACGGGCCGTACTCATCCGAGATAAACACCGACTTACCGTCATTGGAAACGCGAATGCTTTCCGGATCCAGCCGCGCATTGTTCGGGCTGCCCGACAGTTGAGTCGGGTCAAAGCCATCTGAGCGACCGGTAAAGTAATTGATGCCAGGCGTATTTTGCGACGGCGCCCCGCTCCCCACACCCAAGCCCGCACCGCTGCCATAAACCAGCGGCGTGCTGCTGCTCAACAAGGTGGTTTTGGTGAGCGTGGGCGTCAGCGTAAACGGCAGATTGCCGCTGCTGCTGGGGCTGAGGGTGAGCTTGAAGGTCTGGAAGCGGTCGATATAGCTGGTGGTGTCATCCAGCGCCGAATTATAAGAAACCGCATTCGGGCCCCGATCCGGCGTCGCCACAAACGTGCCATTGCCGGCATAGGCGATGCCCGAACCAAAACCACCCAGCAGATTATTGGGCGCGCCGTTCTCCAGCGTATTGGTCAGACCGGAAAGGTCGCTGCTGTTGCCCGCAATGCTGGCGGTGGCCAGCAACTCGATACTGGCTTGCGCGGGGGCAACAACAGCGGCAGCCGTAGCGGCCAATAAGGTGAAAGCGATGGTTTTGAGCTTCATGGCAGAGTCCAGGCGAAGGTTTTGGGGCGAAGGCGTGCGGTAAAACGACGCGATTCTGCCGCGTGGACAGTGACCGTTTTATTACGAAGTCAGGATGGTGTTATTTATCAGAAAGTATTGATATACGAATGCATGCGTTGGGATACGCGATTGATACGTCGAGTGCTATAGGCGCAGGCTTCCGCGCCGCACACGGGCGCTCAAGGTGGGAAAGTTAAAAAACATCCGGCGCATCATTCTTGGGAATGGCTTTGGATGGTGGGTCTAGACCCACCGTATGAGCAGTGGTTTGCCAAAAGCGACGCAATCAGCTGGCGAGTAAAAAAACATCCAGCGAATCATTCTTGGGATTGGCTTTGGATGGTGGGTCTAGACCCACCGTATGAGCAGTGGTTTGCCAAAAGTGACGCGATCAGCTGGCGAGTAAAAAAAACATCCAGCGAATCATTCTTGGGGATGGCTTTGGATGGTGGGTCTAGACCCACCGTATGAGCAGTGGTTTGCGCAGAAGTGACGCGATCAGCTTGCGCTGCAGCCGTTCACTGTCACGGCTCAGCATCCACGCCCACCCGATGTTGCGCAGCAACGAGGCAACCCCGCGTGCAAAACCCCAACCATTTCCTGAGCGGGCGAAGGTAGGCGACGCGCAGCGGCTCCGACTGAGCCTCGCGTTCGCGGAGCGGCAGCTACAAAACCCGGTTATGCAGACGGTTAGTTTCGGCTTTTGACTTATCCCTTCTGCGCAGCTTTACC
>BBFD01000495.1 GCA_001313065.1 Silvimonas sp. JCM 19000 | reverse complement strand
CGCTGGGCGGGTGCCAGCACGGCAACACTGCGCCCGGCGTCGTCGTTAACGCTGAGCACCGCCCAGGTCGGCGCGCTACATAACAGCGCGCTGGCCAGCCATATGCGCTCATTCGGCGGTGGGTTCCACGTCGTCTGCGGCCGGGCCCATGCCACCGGTGTAATCGGTCTGGCGGATGGGTTCAGGCGGCGCAACAAAGTCTTCCGGCGTTTCCAGCGTAATCCGGCCCAGCGCCCCCGAGCGGAATTCAGTCAGGATGATCTCGGAGGTCTTCTGCTCATCGATCACGCCGCCAGGCAGGATCGCGCCACGCTTGCGACCGATCCGGGCAAACACATCCTCAAACGTGCCCTCCAGATCAGGCAATTTGAAACGCGCTTTCAGTTGTTCGGGATAGCGCTGCATAAAGGTCTGCACGCCAAACCACGCTACTTCGGTCTCATGAAACGCATTGCGCCCCACCGAACCGGCCAGCGCCAGACGCAGGCCGGATTCTTCGCGTTCGATACGCGGCCATAACAAACCGGGCGTGTCGTACAGAATCATGCCGTCGGGCAATTCCACCCGCTGCTGGCGTTTGGTCACGCCGGGCGTATCAGCCACCTGGGCAATCTTGCGGTTCATCAACACATTCATCAGCGTCGATTTACCCACGTTAGGAATGCCCACGATCAGCGCGCGCATGGGCTTTTCAAAGCCGGTGCGATGCGGTGCCAGCTGGCGGCACAACTGGCTGATCTTCTTTGCACCCAGTTGTTTGTTGTCTTCGCCCAGCAACAGGCAGGCGGTGCCCGGTTGCTGCTTGAACCATTCCAGCCAGACCTTGTTCATCGCTGGATCAGCCAGGTCAGCCTTGTTAAGGATCTTGAGCGCAGGCGTTGCCGATGCAGCCGCAAGGTTTCCAGCATCGGGTTGCTGCTGGATAGCGGCAAACGTGCGTCGACGATCTCGATCACCACATCGACCTTGGCGACGGTCTCTTCCACCGCCTTCCGTGCCGAATTCATGTGGCCGGGGAACCACTGGATGGCCATGACTGCTCCTGTTGCTCACTGCAAAAAAGCGGCAGAGTATACCGTTATTCACAAAGGCATAATGAAATCAATGACATGGATTGTGGACAAGTCGCCAGGCCCTGGGGGCAACGTCACTTGTGGACAACTCGGCCTGGATCATACCCAATTCATCCACAAGACTAGTGCATAACCAGGCACCCAAACATACACGGCCAAGATTTTGAAAATAAAAGAGAAAACAGCTTATCCACAGATTTTGTGGATGCTTGTTATCTATTCTTGTACTTTCTTATCCAATATCATTGATTAAGTGAATTTCCTCAGATTCTGCCCTAGCGGATGGCTGCACACATGAAACAACGTCTTTTCTGGATACTTCCTTTACTGGTTTTACTCTCCGTCACTGCATGGTTACTGTTTGCTAACCCTAGCAAACCTGCACCTGACGTTGCTTTCACCACATTGAAAGGTCAAAGTTCTTCAGTTGCAGCACTCAAAGGCAAAGTGGTGATGGTCAACTTCTGGGCCACCACTTGTCCCGGTTGCGTACAGGAAATGAATAATCTGGGATCGCTGCAAAACCGGTTCGGCAATAAAGGCTATGTGACCCTTTCTGTGGCCATGCAATATGACCCGCCTGAATACCTGGCTAATTTCATGAAAACCCAGCCTATGCCATTTCTGGTTACTCATGATTTGAGTGGCGATGTTTCCAAGGCATTTGGCGATGTGCAATTAACACCCACCAGTTTTTTTGATTGATAAGGAAGGGCGTATTGTTAAACAGTACGTGGGATCAATCGATGAGAAGGCCGTTGCGGCGGAAATTGCCAAACTGATTTGAGCGTATCAAAGCAGCTTATTGATTTAATTGGTCTATTTTGGAAACCGGTGGCGTAAAATCAAATTGTAGATCCAGCCAGGTCGCGGCATCCTTGCCATTCAGGCGGCCTGGAATAAAGCGGGTATTTTTTAAAAGCAGTAATCAGGGCGTCGGCCCGGGCTTTATCTTCTGGATCTGCTTGCGTAATTGTCACGCGATATACTTCGCCGTTCGGCAAAACATAGATTCTTAATAAAACCGGTAATCCCGTGCCCGGCGTTTTTAATACGCTTTTAAAATCGGGATTACTGCCGGGCAATGGTTTTATATCTAATGAACCCGCATCAATAAATGGCGATTGCAATTGCGCGCGGTGGGGTCGACTTGGGCGATGGCGCTGGCGGCCACCGCAGCGGGGGGCGTTGTGACGCTGGGTGCGACCGCCATAAGGGCTTGCGGCGCCTTGACGGCGTCGCT
>BBFD01000494.1 GCA_001313065.1 Silvimonas sp. JCM 19000 | reverse complement strand
TGCCTGCTTTACCCGCACGGCGTTATGCCTTTGAATACCGGCGCGGCCAGGCGCCGCCGTTGACGCAGGTTTGACCAAACCTCCCGCGCTGCTGCGCTCCTGGCCGGTGTCCATTACCGCGCCGCCACGCAGCCCGCCATTCAATGTGCATTTGAAGGACCTTATTCATGACCCGTTACGCAATCGCCGCTGCCGTCCTGCTGCTGACTTCTACGCTGGCACTGGCGCACGAATACACGTTTAAAGATCTGTTTATCTTCCATCCCTACACCCGCGCCACGCCGCCCGGTGCGCAAACTGCGGGCGTGTATTTCAGCGTCAAGAACAACGGCAGCACGCCCGATGCCCTGGTCGGCGCAGACACGTCCGCCGCCGCCTCGGCCAGCGTTCATAGCATGAGCATGCAAGGCAATATGATGAAAATGCGCGAGGTGCCCGCGCTTGATATTCCCCCGCACGGCGAAGTCAAACTGGCCCCCGGTGCCTACCACATCATGCTGGAAGGCTTAAGCAGCCGCTCAAGCCCAAGGACAGTTTCATGATGACGCTGCACTTCAAGCAGGCCGGTGATGTGCAGGTCAAAGTGGTGGTGCAGGACATGGCGGGCGACGACATGAAAGACATGAAGATGTGAACCGCGGCGTGAACCGCCAATAACGCCCGTGTCAGCCGATGCCGCAAGTCGGTGTCGGCTGCCACCGCGATACTGTGGCTGCGGCCACTTTTGATAAAGAGCGATACAAATTTCGCCAGATGACGTGGAACCGGTCTCCGTTGGTCAGCCCTAACCGGGGCAACCATAACAAACAGGAGAACCTGCCATGCGTTTGACCCAACTCTCTGCCGTTCTTGCCGGCGCCACCCTGGCGCTGGCCAGCCTTGCTGCCCACGCCGATGATCGCGACCATGATCACGGTGGCGACCGCGGCGGTGATCACGGCCAGCAACAAGGCCATCAAAACCCGCCCAACCATGCCAATCGCCCGCCGCAGCAAGACCATCGTGCGCCGCAAGCGCATCGCCCGGCACCGCAACGTTATCCCGCTGACTACCAATGGCGTAACCGCGATGAATGGCGCCGCGCCCATGCCCAGGCCCTGAACGGCCGCTATCTGGATGACTGGCATCGCGGCTATTACTACAAGCCGGGCCAGTACGTCTGGTACAACGGCCGCGCGTGGCAACCGGCACGGCCGCTGACGCAAGCCGAATTGTCGCTGAATCCGGGCCAGGCGCCGGTTTGTGGCTGGATATTACGGCGTCGATTCCGCTGAATTGATCGCCTGGCGGTCTACGCGCCAACAAAAGCCCGGGTCGCTCACGCGTACCCGGGCTTTTGTTTGAGCGAGCTAGCGCCCCTTACAGCGTGTAGCCATACGATTTGATCACCTCGGCCGCCTTCGGGCCTTTGAGATACTCGACAAACGCTTTTGCCGCAGCGTTGTCTTTGCCCTTGTTCAAGATCACCGCGTCCTGGCGGATCGGCTGGTACAGCCCCGGCGGAACGATCCAGGCCGACCCGCTGCTGATCTTGCCGTCCTTGTAGATTTGCGACAGCGCCACAAAGCCGATCTCGCATTGCCGGTGGCGACAAACTGGTAGGCCTGGGTGATGTTCTGCCTTCCACAATCTTTGGCTGCAGCGTGCTGGTCAGGCCCAGCTTGTCCAGCGTTTGCGTGGCGGCCAGACCATAGGGCGCGGCCTTGGGGTTGGCGATGGACAGATGCTGGAAATCGCCTTTCTTCAGGGTATCGCGATCCACCGTATAGCCGGGCCGGGCCGACCACAGCGCCAGGCTGCCGATGGCATAAGTAAAGCGCGAGCCGGCAACGATCTCGTTTTCTTTTTTTCCAGTTTGAGCGGGGTTTCATCATCGGCCGCCAGAAAAAACCTGGAACGGCGCGCCGTTTTTGATCTGGGTATAGAACTGGCCGGTGGCGCCAAACGACGCCACCACTTTATGCCCGGTGGCGGCCTCGAAATCTTTGGCAATGGCCTGCACCGGCGCGGTGAAATTGGCCGCCACGGCGACCTGGACTTCATCGGCCGAGGCAACAGTGGCCAACAGGGTTAACGAGACAGCGAGTGCAATCGAACGACGTTTCATGGGGTATCCGGAAAGTTGAACTGCGGTTTCAGGCGCGGGGTTGCCGCAGATTTAGCCCAGGCGCGCAGGGCCGCGTCAAGCCGCTCGACGCCACCCGGGGTCGGAAAGCGATACCGGAACGCCCGTTTGGCGAGCCCTGTAACGGCCGCCGCCGTAGTGCGTACGGCCTGCTGATAATGGCCGCCGTCATTACAAACAACGGAGCTCCGCTATG
>BBFD01000493.1 GCA_001313065.1 Silvimonas sp. JCM 19000 | reverse complement strand
CGCCGGACACACCGCCTTGCAATGCGAAGCGCCCGCGCCCGAACCGGCCGAACTGCAGCATTACTCGATGCATTCCTTTGGCGCGCAGTTTTGCGAGGTGAAGGTCAGCAGCATTACCGGCGAAGTGCGCGTGACGCGCTTTCTCGGCTCGTTTGATACCGGCCGTATTCTTAACCCCAAAACGGCGGCCAGCCAGTTTCGCGGTGGCATCGTGATGGGCATCGGGCTGGCGCTGACCGAGGCCACCGAGTTTGATCCGCGCAGTGGCCGCATCATGAATCCGTCGCTGGCCGAATACCACGTGCCAGTGCATCTGGACGTACCGGAAATCGACGTGATGTGGACCGATATCGCCGACCCGCACAGCCCGATCGGCGCGCGTGGCATAGGCGAAATCGGCATTACCGGCGTGGGCGCGGCGATTGCCAATGCGGTGTACAACGCCACCGGCAAACGCATCCGCGATCTGCCAATTACGCTGGACAAGCTGCTCTGAGCTGCGGCTGTGGCTGGCGGGAGACACGCTCCCGCTGGCCCGTTAGCCAACGTTGCGCGCATCCGTATACTTGCGGCCACGCCAACAAACGCAGCGCCGCGATGCTCAATACGGATGTGACTTTCGATGGCCCCTTGGCCGATGCCGGCACCAGCCGACGCAATGCCGTGATCCGCCTGCAGCTGGGCGGCCTGCAGGGCATTTTGCTGTATGTCTTGTTCCAGGCGTCCCCCGCGCAGGCCTGGCCCGCCACCGCGGAATATCTGTTTTCGCCGCTGTTGTTACTGGCGTTTTTTTCATTCCACTGCAACTGATCTCCAGCGTGGGCCATTTGCCGCGTCGGGTGCTGGCGCCGTGGGTAGCATCACTGCGCTGATTCTGATCGGCGCGGGGTGTTACGCCGTGTGGCGCAGTCCGTGTGCGCTGGAAGTGACCATGGGCTGCAGCCTACACACGCATTACCCCACGCCGTGGTTGGTGGGCTTGCTGATCGGCGTGTTTTACGTGGGCCACAGCATGGTACTGGCGGGGGCGCGCGATCAGCGCTGGGTGGCGGCGTATCCCACTTATTTTGAGATGGCCTGGAACTGGCCATCCAGATCCTGTTTTCCGCCGCGTTTACGTTGGTGCTCTGGGGCACGTTGTGGCTTGGGGCGGCGTTGTTTGCGCTGGTAGGCAGCACTTTGCTGCAGCAAGTGCTGAGCAAAGGCTGGGTGATTCTTCCGCTGACGGCGGCGGCGTTTGCCTGCGGTATGGAATTGACCGATGTGCGCCCCGGCATTATTCGCGGCATCCGCACGCTGGGGCTGAGCTTGCTGTCGTGGTTGCTGCCGGTGGCCACGGTGCTGATTGCCGCGTTTTTTGCTCTGCCTGCCCGCGTTTGGCGTCGATGCGTTATGGTACACACGGCATGCCACGCAATTGTTAGTGGTGGCTGCGCTCTTGTTGATCGTCTTGCTCAATGCCGCATTCCAGAATGGGGTGGTCTACGCCGAGCTGCCGCGCATCGTACGCAACAGTGCGCGGCTGGCGGCGGGCTTGCTGGCACCAGTGATTGCACTGGCGCTTTACGCACTGAATTTGCGTGTTGACCAATACGGCTGGAGCGTCGATCGCGTGGGCGTGGCCGCTGCTTTGCTGGTGCTCAGTAGCTATGCCGCCGGCTATCTGTGGGCGACGGCGCAGCGTGGCCCATGGCAATCGCGACTGGCGCGCGTGAACATCGTGTGTGCGCTGCTCACCGTCGCCACCTTGCTGGCTTTGCTGTCGCCGCTGGTCGACCCGGCACGCATCGAGGTGGATAGCCAGATGGCGCGGCTGGCCGCAGGCCAGGTGCCGGCAGAAGTATTCGATGTAGACAGTCTGCGCCATGAGGGCGGCCGCTTTGGCGACGCCGCTTTGCGCCAGCTGGTTAGCACCGCCCCGGACCCCGATTTGCGTCGTCGTGCCAGCCTGGCGCTGCAACTGCATAGCCGCTCTGGCGATACCTCTGCCCCTGCCAACGACGCGGTGAACTGGCAGGCCAATGTAACGGTATGGCCGCGTGGGCAGCACCTGCCCGCCAGCTTCAGCACCATGGACTGGCGCAAAAGCAGCGGCGCGCTGCCCATGTGTCTGCGCCTGAAAGACCAACCTGCGAAGTGTTCATGCTGGATATGGATGGCCAGGGCCATCCCGATATGCTGATTGGCGGCCGGTTTGAGTCCTTGTCTTTGCTGCGCGAAAACACCGCCGGCCTATGGACCGTGGTGGGGCGCTTGCCGTACCAGACAGTCGCTGCGCCACGTGGCGGCAAGCACTCCGCGATGGTCAGTATCAGGTGGCCACCTTGCCGCAGCGCGTGTT
>BBFD01000492.1 GCA_001313065.1 Silvimonas sp. JCM 19000 | reverse complement strand
CTGGTGGGCGCGGGTGTGGTACTGGCGGGCAAGTCGGGCTGGCCCACCGGCAACATATCGGCGGCGCGCAAAGTGCGACCGGCGTGGCCACCAAACTGGCCCAGCGCAAAGGCGGCGCGGCTGCCCAGATAAACCGGCACATCGATGCCGTTGCGGATGGCCAGATAGGTGCGGCAACCGCTGCTGACGCGACCCAGCCGCAACACCTGGCCGGCGCGGATATACAGCGGTTCGTTCATTTCGCGTTGTTCGGCATCCAGCGTCACCGGGCAGGGTGCGCCGGTGACGGCGACCACGGCATCGCAATGAAACTTGAGCGACGGGCCTTGCAACGTGGCTTCCAGCGCGGCGGCGGCGATGTCATTGCCGACGATGCGGTTGGCCAGGCGATGCGCATAATCATCCATCGGGCCGGACGGCGGCACGCCGATATCCCAATAGCCGACGCGGCCCGGGTAATCCTGCACGCTGGTATAAGTGCCCGGTTCCAGGACTTCGATCACCGAGGGTTTGAATTCAAAGGTATCCAGAAAGCGGGTTGAGACCTTGCCGCTGTAAAACGCCTCGCTGGCGATAATCTGGCGCAAATAATCGAGGTTGGTGGCGATGCCATGCAGCGCGGTATGCGCCAGCGCTTTTTTGCAGATTGTCGAGCGCCTGTTCGCGGTCCGCGCCTTTAACGATCAGCTTGGCCAGCAACGGGTCGTACAGCGACGGCACTTCGGTGCCGGTCTGCACCCAGCCATCCACCCGCACCGGCACGATATCGGATTCGGGAAAACGCACTTCGGTCAGCAAGCCGGGCGAGGGCTGGAATTGTTTGACCGGGTCTTCGGCGTACAAACGTACTTCGATGGCCGCGCCTTGTGGGGCGGCGTTGAGCGCATCCCAATCCAGCGCGTCCCCGGCGGCCACCCGCAGCATGCATTCGACCAGATCGAGGCCGGTAACCGATTCGGTGACCGGGTGTTCCACCTGCAGGCGCGTGTTGACCTCCAGAAAATAGAATTCATCGCGCGCGCTGTCGTAGACATATTCCACGGTGCCGGCCGAGCGATAGTTCACCGATTCGCCCAGCGCTTTGGCCGAAGCCAGCAAAGCGGCGCGGGTAGCGGCGGGCAGGTTGGGCGCCGGGGTTTCTTCAATCACTTTCTGGTTGCGGCGCTGGATGGAGCAATCACGCTCGCCCAAGGCGGCGACCTGGCCTTTGCCATCGCCAAAAAAAATCTGTACTTCGATATGGCGTGCCTGGTCGACAAAGCGCTCGACAAACGCGCCGCTGTCGCGGAAAAAAAACTGTTCGCCCATGCGTTGTACGCGGTCGAACGCGGCGGCCAGTTCTTCCGCCGAATTACAGCGCGTCAGACCAATACCGCCGCCACCGGCCGTGCTTTTCAGCATGACTGGATAACCAATCTTGCCAGCTTGTTCCAGCGCGTCTGCCACCGAGCCAGCAAGCCGCTGCCGGGCGTGGTGGGTACGCCGGCTTGGGCGGCCAGCTCACGCGCACGGTGCTTCAGGCCGAACTCCTGCATTTGCAGCGCGGTGGGGCCGATAAACACGATGCCGTTGGCGTCGCAGGCGGCGGCGAATTCGGCGCTTTCGCTTAAAAAGCCATAACCAGGGAACACGGCTTGCGCGCCGGTTTGCTTGCAGCGTCGATGATCTTGTCGATGCGCAGATAGCTATCCGCCGGGCGATCGCCGCCCAGCGCAATGGCCACGTCGGCCTGCGCCACGTGGGCGCTGTTGCGGTCGGCATCCGAGAATACGGCCACGCTGACCACGCCCAGATGTTTGAGAGTGCGGATGGCGCGGCAGGCAATTTCGCCCCGGTTGGCAATCAGTACGGTATTGAACATCTTCAAACACCTCGCAAACGGCGGCAGGCCGGCTGGTTACTCAATGGTTGGATAGGCTGGTGTGGCTACGGCTTATTCGTGCGGCTTCAGGCTGGCCAGATACGCGCGCCAGCCGCCAAAACGGGTGATGTCGGTGGCGTCAGCAATGGCCCACGGTTCGCAGATAAAGCCTTTCACCTGACTGCCGTCGGCGATGGTGAGCGTGCCGATGCCCAGCGGCGCTTGCACCAGCCCGACAAAGCTGCCGAACTGGCTGATCGGCATATCCCACAATTCGATTTCGATGGCCGCACCGTTGGCGCTGCGCACCAGGCCGGGCTTGGGCGGCGTGGTATTGGCCAGCGCGTACAGGTGTATTCGGGCGCGGTAAAGGTGCGCGCGGCCAGCGTGGCGTTGCGTTCCAGTAATTGATGGTTGAGCGGCATGCCGGTCAGATGTGCGCCAACCACGGCGACGCGGATGCAATCGGCGCGGGCTGGCGCTGG
>BBFD01000491.1 GCA_001313065.1 Silvimonas sp. JCM 19000 | reverse complement strand
GCTGCGGCATCTTCAACGGCCACAGCTTCACTACTACTCGCTGCGCTGGCGCTGGTATCCGCTGCCCCCGTACTGCTGGCCGAACTGGACACCGGCATGATGGTCATTTGCCCGCCGCTGCTGCCGCCCGAACTGCTGCCCAGTTCTGCCGCGGCCGCTTTGACTTGCTGCGCCAGTTGTTTCAGCAGCGCTGCCATGGCCCGGGCCGCGCGTGGATTCAGCGCCACGGCAAAGCGCTTCATGCTGTCGATCTGCTCTTTAAGTTGCTTCAAACGCTGGCGCGCCGCCGCCTTGCGCTGCGAACTGCTGCTACTGCTGCTGACTTGCTTCAGCATCGACGTGTTCTTGCTACTGAGCGGACGGTAAGTCAGCGCGCTGACCAGACTGCGCATCTGCTGGCTCAGGCTGACTTGTGTGCTCGGACTGCCGCTGCTGTCAGCGGGCAGGGGGCTGGCGCTGGAGGTATCAGCCTGTGTCTTCGAGCTGGCGCTCTGGCTGGGCGTGCTATCCGGCCCGCTCAGCGCCATACGCTGTGCCAGGCCAAGGCTGGTGGCAGAGATCATCGTGTTTTCTTGTGCGGTTATACGATGACTATTGTATCGGCATGTATCGCGAAAGCTTGATGCCAGCCATCCGCCCGCCGGCATGCAAAGGCGGCAGGGATGCTGCCGCCAGACAACAAAAAAATGCCGCGCGGCACCAGCCGGCGGCATGCAAGGGGCACAGCAGCTTCAGGCTGCCAACGGCGTCGCTGTGATCGGTGCCTGGTCAACCTTGTCGGCCGAGTCCATCAGCGCCGTAACCGCGCGTTCAAACAGCGGCGCCGCTTCAATAAAGCGGGCGCGGCCGCTGTCGAGCAGACGGCGGAACAGTTTGACGCTCACCACGCTGGGCTTTTCGTGGCCTTCCAGCGTCAGCACCAGGGTCGAGGCTTTGGTGCTGATCCAGTTCAGGCGCGCGGTGGCAGGCTTGCCGTCCAGATTCACTTCGACCAGCACGCCATTCTGCAAGCGATTTTGCAGCTCATCGCCCGGCGCAGCCGCATCGGCGCTGGCGGCGTCGGATTCTTGCGCCAGTACGTGGTCGATCAGATCGAGTTCGATATCCAGTTCCTGGATTGCTTCGGCCAGATGCGCGCGGTCAAAAGCGGCGGCTTCTTCACTGCGGCCTTCGCTTTCGGCCGGGGCGTAGACAAAGGGGGCAAAGGTTTCGCGCAGCATGTCGAGGGGCGGCACCGGCGCGGGCACGCTGGCGGCGGACAAGGCCAGCTTGTGCCGGTCGGCCATCCAGCCAAGGAAATTCATTTGCTGTTCCCGCGTCAGGCCGCTTTCGCCCATGCCTTCGCGTAGCGTGGCCAACATGCCGGGGATCATGCCGAGCAATTCCTTGCGCTCGCCCGGCTGTACCTTGGGCGCGATGCTCCAGACCAGATCGGGCACCAGCTCACGATAACGCTGCGCCCGTTCGGCCGAACTGCGACCGGCGCGTTCCACCGCGTGTGACCACGCGTTCACCAGAAAATCATGGAACACCGTGTCGAGGCGGAAGGCCGACAGCGCGTCGCCCAGCATGCCTGCGGTACGGGCGTACAGCAGCGTGTGGTTTTCCGAGCTTTCGACAGCAGCGACGGCGCGTTCGACCCGGGCATCGGCCGAGCGCAGTTCACGCGCAATAAAGCGTCGAACTCGTCCAGCATGCGGGTAAACAGCGCCAGGCCTTCGGATTTGTCGGCCAGCAGGGTTTCGATAATCTGGCGGATTTCGATGCTGATGCGTTCGCCACTCGGGTCCAGGCTACGCAGGCCGAGCGAGATCGAGCCGATGCGGTTGACCAGCATGCGCGCCGGGTGGTGCGCCTGGGTAAAAAAGTCCGGGTCGAGCAGGGCGGTTTTGAGTACCAGAAACTGCAAACGGCCGAGTTGCGCGCGTACTTCAGCTGGCACTTCGGTATCGCCGAGGATGAACTCGAACAACATGGCGACGGTGTCGATCACCATTTGCTCGGTGCTGTCCTTGGCCACATCGGACAAGCGCGCGCGCGCTTCCATGATCAGGTTGCGGACGCGGCCGTTTTCCATAATGCCGCTGGCGTCCGGCGTAGCAATGTATTGCAGTTCTTCCACCATGCCGGACAAGGGCGTGTGGATGATGTTGCTGCCGGTGAACTGCGTGGGCTCAAACGCAGGCTCGTTTTCGAAACTGGACTCGTCGCCGCCATCAAACGGCAACGGATCGTGTGCGGCAGCGGGCGTGCCATAGCTGGCGCTGACTCATCGGCGCTGCGCGGCGCAACTTTGCGCATGCCGCTGAACAAATGGCGCAGCGCATCGCTCACGCCGCTTGCGCCGCCCAG
>BBFD01000490.1 GCA_001313065.1 Silvimonas sp. JCM 19000 | reverse complement strand
CGCGCTTTCGCCGACCGCTGTTTACCTCGGGCCGCGAGCCGCTGGCCCATCTACACGACATCCCGCCGCACCAGCACTGGTGGGTGCGCTGCCTCGACCCCCATCCGGCACCGCGCGCGCCGACATCCTCGCCGTACGCGGACCATTTACGCTGGCAGGCGAACGCGCCCTGCTACAGGCGCATGGCATTGACGTCATCGTCAGCAAAAACAGCGGCGGCAGCGCCACCGAAGCCAAGCTCCAAGCGGCACGCGAACTGGGTTTGCCAGTGCTGATGAGCCGTCGGCCGGCCCTGCCCCCGGCCGAGCGCGAGTTTGTTGATGTGCCGGGCGCCCGCCAGGCGTTGACTGAATTTCTGAACGAGCATTCCGCATGACTGTTTACTTTATTGGCGCCGGCCCCGGCGACCCCGATCTGATCACCGTCAAAGGCCAGCGCCTGGTACGCAGTTGCCCGGTGATTCTGTACGCCGGCTCGCTGGTGCCGGCCGAAATCCTTGCGGGTCATCAAGCGCATCAAGTGGTCAACACCGCCGAGCTGACGCTGGACGCATCATAGATCTGCTGGCTGCGGCGCATGCGCGGGGCGAAGACGTGGCGCGCGTGCATTCAGGCGATCCGGCCTTGTATGGCGCCATCGGCGAGCAAATCCGCCGCCTCAAAGCGCTGGATATCCCCTACCAGATCATCCCCGGCGTCACCGCTACTGCCGCCTGCGCCGCAACGCTGGGCGTGGAACTAACGCTGCCGGGCGTCTCGCAAACGCTGATCCTGACCCGTTACGGCAGCAAATCAAAACTGCCACCAGGCGAGCAGTTGGGCGACCTGGCGCGGCATCAGGCCACGCTGGCCATCCACCTGGGCGTGCGCCACCTGGCCGCCATCGTGCAAGAGTTGTTACCGCACTACGGCGCGGCTGGCACGATTGCGGTGGTCTACCGCGCCAGTTGGCCGGACGAAACGCGGGTAGTCGGTACGCTGAGCACCATCGTTGACCAGATTGCAGCAAGCGATATCGAGCGTACTGCGCTGATTCTGGTCGGACGCGTGCTGGATGCGACTGATTTTGCCGATTCGACCCTGTATGCGGGCTGAAATCCTGCGCTGTCATTGCCCATAAAAAAAACGGGCCCGATCCAGCTGGATCGGGCCCGTTCTGATCTACGCGCAGACGGTTAATGCGCCACCGCTGGCGCGCGCAATTCGCGCATTTTCTGCTCAGCCAAAACGCCAAACAGCAAGCCCAGCGTGGTCCACATCAGGGCCTGCATGCCCAGTGCAGCAATCCGGAATTTCCACAGCAGCACGGCCGGGAAAGCCGCGGGTACTTCGTTGAAATCGGGCAGCAGCGCCTGCGCCACGCCGATGATCACAACGAATAACAGCCCTGCCAGCAGCGAGGCATTCCACCAGCCCGGCCTGGGCCAGCGCCTTGCGCACGCTGAGCGCCGTCACCATGCCGCCAGCGAAATCGCGATCAGCGCAAAGAACAAGGCGGTGCGCATGCCGATGGTGTCGGGATCGCCTACCGCTGGCGGATTGGCGGGATATTTGAGATTGGGCACGATGGTGAGCGCAACAAACCCAGCCAGCGCCATCCACGCCGCCAGTGGCCGCGCCTGCAATTTGCTGCCGCGGCCGTAAATCAAAGCAAAGGTCAGCGCAAACAAACCGCCAAAGGCCGCGCCATACGTCACCACGCCGGTGAGCAAACCGACGCCGGCCTGGGTTGCGCGGCTAACCAGTTCCGGTTCATCGGCTTCGCCGTCGTGATGATGTGAGTGCGCGTGCGCTTCTTCAAACGCGATGGCCTGGTTGACTTGCGGTTCGCCCGCAACACGCGCAAAGCCAAACGTCAGCAAGCCTGCGACCACGCCCGCGAGCATGCCGCGCAGCAATAATTGACCGACCATGATGTCCTCGGCTTAGTGGCAGGGAAAGCCGAGCAAATGGCGACCGTCGTGCACAAACTCGTGAATATAGGTGCCCTGGAACAGCGCCGTGGCACCTTGCTCGCTGCCGACAAAATACAGCGCTAACAAGGCCAGCAGGCCGCCAAACACGGCCCAGGGCAGCCAGGCGCCCAGCGGAATCGGGGTGGGCTCGACCACGGCCGGATTGAGGATGGCTTCGCTCATAAATCTCTCCTGAATTGCAAGCTGGGTAAACATCACGTCATTGTAGTGATACGAAAGACGTTTGCCTTTTGATTTTGCGGGCATTCTAATGGCGCGCGAAACTTATCGGAACTGAATTCTTTTCACACGGCAACGCGCCGCTTTCACCTTGTCCGGAACCGCCTTATGTCCACGCGTTTGCACCTGTTCAGCCTTGCCGCCAGCGCCGCCGTCCGCACTGCTTGTTTTCCGGCC
>BBFD01000489.1 GCA_001313065.1 Silvimonas sp. JCM 19000 | reverse complement strand
TGCAGCGCGCGGCGTGCCAGCAAGGCCAGATGCGCGCTCACGATAGCACCCGCGCAAGATAGCGCGCGCGCCGGTGGGGGCTCAGCGCCAGAATCTGCGCTTCGCTCCAGCCATAGGCTTGCGCCAATACATGCACCTGATCGAGCAAGCGCTCGCTCCATTGCCCGAGCGCATCATCCAGATAGACGCCGATATCAAACACTTCATCCCAATGCTCGTCGCAAGCGGGGCATTGCAGATCAAGCACCGTGGCAGCCTGCGGGTCGGCCGCGGCCATGGCGGCGGCAATGTCCTCGCGCGCTGCTTCGGGCAAAGGCAGCGCCGCTGGCGCACAGCGCTGCAACAGTCTGGCCTGGGCGCTAAGGCTGTCAGGCTCATGCTGCATCGCGGCCAGATCGCGGCTGTCGGGCAAGCGATAACTGATGCGCTCGCCTTGCCATTCCACGCTCAGTTCCTGCGGTATCTGGGCGGGCGCATCCAGTTGCAAGGCACGGCAATCGAGCGCCAGTTCCAGCCGCTCATTGCAGGCCGGGCACGCCACCGTGGCCGGCAAGGCCGGGCCGAATAACGCCGTATGCAATTGCAGCAGTTGCCGATCCCGCCAGCCCAGCGGCAATTGTTCGGCCGCAACCTGGCCACCGGCAACAGCGGCGCCAGCAAGGCGCACGGCCGCAGCGGTGCGGCCAGGCTCTGGCTGCGTTCCCACGTATCCAGCCAGTCGAGAGCAGTCAGCGTCACGATGTGATATCCCTGCGCAGTACCACGTCAGGCGGGTTCGGTAAAGCTGGGCTCGCTCGGCTCGGCGATTTCGTAATCGCGTTCCCAGCCTTCGTTTTCCAGCTTGATGCGGGCAATGGCCACGGCGTTGGCATTGGCGTCCAGATCAGGCAGTGACTGGAACTCACTGACCCAGCAGCGGAACACCTTGTACGCCAGCACCAATTGCCCGGCTTCGTTGTACAACTCGATGATCAGATCCTTGCGGAAATCCTTGAGCGACACCTCGGCGCCCAGGCCGTTGCCGTAGTTCCACACCTTGTTGGCCCAGCGCTCGAAATCGGCGTCGTGGGTCACGCCGCGTTCCAGCGTAATGGCGTCGTATTCGGTACGGCCGGGCGATTTGCGGCTACTGCTGGGGTCGCCGCCTTCGCGGTGTTTGACCACTTCGGTGGTGCGTTTGAGCGCCGACACCTTGCTGACGCCCGCCACATAATGGCCATCCCATTTGATGCGGAATTTGAAGTTCTTGTACGGATCAAAACGCTGCGCACTGACGCTGAACTGAGCCATGGTTACGTCCCTTTTAAACCTGCAACTGACCGGCCAGTTGCTGAATGCTGATCACCACAAATTCAGCGGGCTTGAGCGGTGCAAACGCCACCAGGATATTCACCACGCCTCGGTTGATATCGTTCTGCGTGGTGGTGCTGCTGTCGCATTTGACCAGGTAAGCATCGCGCGGGGTTTTGCCCTGGAACGCGCCCTGGCGGAACAGGGTGTTCATGAACGCGCCCAGATTCAGCCGGATCTGCGCCCATAAGGCTCGTCGTTCGGCTCGAACACCACCCACTGCGTGCCGCGGTACAGGCTTTCTTCAAGGAACAAAGCCAGCCGCCGCACCGGCACATATTTGTAGTCATCGGTCATCTGATCGGCGCCGCGCAAGGTGCGCGCACCCCACGACACCGCGCCAAATACCGGAAAGGTGCGCAAGGCATTGCAACCCAGCGGATTGAGCGTGCCTTGCTCCCGATCGGTTAGCGCGTAGCTGAGCGCTTGCACCCCGACCAGGCTGGCTTCGGTGCCGGCCGGGGCTTTCCACACGCCGCGGTCGGCATCGGTGCGCGCAAACAAACCGGCCACCGTGCCGCACGGTGCGCTCAGCCGCAGCTTGCCGTTCTTGAGCGGGTCAGCGATGTAGATCCATGGGTAGTACACCGCGGCGTAACTGGATTTGGGCAGCGCGGTACCGCTCATGATGCTGACCATATCGGCCGGTTTGACCGCACTGGGCGGCGCATCAATGATCAAAACGCGCGGCGCTCCTGCACATAGGCCACGGCATCGTTAAGCACACCGGTATCGGTGACGCCAGGCAGGCACAGCAAATTGAACAGATCGACGCTTTCCAGCGCATAGATGCCGGTGCGCAAGGCGCGATCACCGATAAATGCGCCGTACAGATCAGCCGCCGCATAAGGCACCTCGCCGCCACCGGCAGATAGCGGGCCGCTGCGGTCGGGCGGATTCCGGCGGCGGCATCGACATCTGCGCCGCCGTTTTCGCTGCCCAGCTTGAGGATGCCGGTGGCGTTATTGCTGATGCCGGGCAGCACGCGTACCGAGGACAACTCGCCTGCCACGCCCGACTTGAG
>BBFD01000488.1 GCA_001313065.1 Silvimonas sp. JCM 19000 | reverse complement strand
CCTGCCCGCCGCCTCGGCTGCCCCCGCGCTGGCTGCGCCCGCTACCAGAAATGTTTAGAAAGTTAATCTGCTTGTGGCGTAGATGAGAATAATTATCATATGCGGTCTTCAGGCTTGCTGCCGTAAGCCCTCCTGCACTCCGGAGACCGATCATGCGCCGTTTACCCAGCCTTTCCTTACTCAGCCTTAGCCTGTACAGCGTCTTGCCGCTGTACAGCCATGCCGCCGCCGTGGAGGCATCCGCCCCGGCGCAGCTGGAGGAAGTCAAGGTGATCGGCACCGCCGAAGAAGAAAGTAAACAGATGCCGGGCGTATCGGTGATTACTGCCGAAGACATCCAGAAACGCCCGCCGGCCAATGATCTGTCCGAAATCATCCGCACCATGCCCGGCGTCAATCTGACCGGCAATTCCAGCAGCGGCCAGCGCGGCAATAATCGCCAGATTGATATCCGCGGCATGGGCCCGGAAAACACGCTGATCCTGATCGATGGCAAGCCGGTGTCCAGCCGCAATTCGGTGCGCTATGGTTGGCGCGGCGAGCGCGATAGCCGCGGCGATACCAACTGGGTGCCCGCCGAAGAAGTCGAACGCATCGAGGTGATCCGGGGCCCGGCCGCCGCGCGCTATGGCAATGGCGCGGCCGGTGGCGTGATCAACATCATTACCAAAGCGGCCAGCAAAACCACGCAAGGCCAGGTCACGCTGTACCACTCGTTTGCCCAACACAGCGAAGAGGGCGATTCAGAACGCGCCGACTTTGGCCTGAGCGGCCCGATTTCGGACATGCTCAGCTATCGCATCTACGGCAATATCGCCAAGACCGACGCCGACGCCGCCGATATCAACGCGGGCCACGAATCTGCCCGCACCGGTAACCAGGCCGGCACATTGCCCGCCGGGCGCGAAGGGGTACGCAATCGCGATATCAACGCGCAACTGAACCTCAAGATTACGCCGGAGCAATCGTTGCAACTGGATGCCGGTTATAGCCGCCAGGGCAATATCTATACCGGCGATACGCAGAACACCAACACCAATGCCAACGTCACCAAACTGCTGGGTGATGAAACCAATATTCTGTACCGCGATACCTATGCGCTGACGCATCGCGGCAAATACGACTTCGGCACTGAGCTCAGCTATGTGCAGTATGAAAAAAACCCGCAACACGCGGGTGGCAGAAGGGCTGGCGGGCGGTACTGAAGGCATCTTCTCGGGCACCGGCTACAACACCGCCGTGCTGCGTAATACCACCGTGCACAGCGAAATCAACGTGCCGTTCAAGGCATGGGTGGAGCAAATGGCCACTGTCGGCGCGGAATGGGTCGATCAGAAACTGGATGACCCCAGCTCCAACACCCAAACCACCACCGCTGGCGGCAGTGTGGCCGGGCTGACCAGTAGCGGCCGCAGCAGCAGTTCCTCCGCAAAAATCGCCTCGGTGTTTGTGGAAGACAACGCTGAACTGCGTCCCGGCACCATGCTGACGCCTGGCCTGCGCTTTGATCACCATGACATCGTCGGCAATAACTGGAGCCCGTCGCTGAATCTGTCGCAAGTATTGAGCGACGATTTCACGCTGAAAGCCGGTATCGCCAAGGCCTACAAAGCGCCCAATCTGTACCAGCTCAACCCCAACTATCTGTTGTACAGCAATGGCCAGGGTTGCTATGGCCAGACCAGTGCTTGCTATCTGCAAGGCAATGCCGACCTGAAAGCCGAGAACAGCATCAACAAGGAACTGGGCATCGAGTACCGCAAGAATGGCGTGGTCGCGGGCATTACGTATTTCCGCAACAATTACAAGAACAAGATCGAAGCGGGGCTGGTGCCGGTGGGTACGGCGGTGGGGGGCACCGGCAGTACCGCCAATGCCAGCATCTTCAAATGGGAAAACGTGCCCAAAGCGCTGGTCGAAGGCCTGGAAGGCACATACACGCAGCCGTTCGGGGATCAGATCAAATGGAGCAATAACTTCACTTACATGATCGTCTCGGAGAACAAACAAACCGGCGACGTGCTGTCGGTGACGCCCAAATACACGCTCAACTCCATGCTGGACTGGCAAGTGCGCGAGAACCTGTCCAGCCAGGCCAGCCTGACGTGGTACGGCAAACAAGTGCCCAAAAAAAATACGATTACCACGGCAATCCGGTCACCGGCACCGCCACGACTGAGCTGTCGCCGTATGCGCTGGTGGGGCTGAGCGCCACCTACAAATTCAACAAGCATCTCAGCTTGACCGGCGGCATCGATAACCTGTTCGACAAGCGCTTGTGGCGCGCGGGCAATGCGCAGGGCGTCACCAATATTGCGGGTGCGGGCGCCGCCACCTATAACCAGTCCGGCCGCACCTTCTACACCAGCCTGACGGC
>BBFD01000487.1 GCA_001313065.1 Silvimonas sp. JCM 19000 | reverse complement strand
CATCGCGCAGCACGGCCACACCCTGCCGCCCACAGCAAAGTTGTTCAGCGCGCAGCATCAGCGCGTCCTCCGCGTCAGCATCCATAAGAAGAATGGCCCGCCGATCAGGCTGGTGACGATGCCGATGGGCAGCTCTGCTGGAATGACCGCGACGCGTGCCAGCCAGTCCGCCAGCGACAAGGCAATCGCGCCCGCCACCCAGGTGTGTGGCAACAGCCAGCGATGGTCAGCCCCCAGACTCAGCCGTACCAGATGTGGCACCACCAGCCCGACAAAGCCGATCACGCCGGTAGCCGCCACCAAGGGGCCGACGATCAACGCCACCAGCACAATCAAGCGGCGGCGCAATGGGTTCAGCGCAAACCCCAGATGCTGTGCTTCACGCTCGCCCAACAGCAAGGCGTTGAGGGCGCGCCATTCGCGCAGAAGCAACAGGCTCAATCCGAGCGTCCACGGGCCGAGAAAGGCCAGCTGCGTCCAGCTGGCACCGGCCAGGCTGCCCATATTCCAGAAGGTCAGGCTGCGTAATTGCGCGTCGTCGGCCACATAAGTAAACAGCCCGATCACGCTGCCGCAGATCACATTGATGGCCACGCCAGCCAGCAACAAGCTGCTCATGCCGGGCCGCCGTTGCCCCAACTGGTAGCACAGCGCGGTGGCAAGCAGGCTGCCGATAAAGGCGGCTGGCGTCAGCCAGAACAGGCCGGGCGCACCCAGTACGATGGCGGCCACCGCACCTAAGGCGCCGCCTGAGGCGATGCCGATCAGGCCGGGCTCGGCCAGGGGGTTGCGAAACAGCGCCTGCATCGCCGTGCCGGTGATGGTCAGACCGCCCCCGGCAACGATGGCGAGTGCCACGCGCGGCAAGCGGATCTGCAGCAACACATTGCGCACAGCTGTTCTTGTGCGCTCAGATCGTGCGCCAGTAACAAGCGGGGTAAAGCGCTGAGCGGAATCGCCACCGCACCATGTGCGGCAGCAACCAGGGTGAGCAGCAGCAGCTGCACACAGCAACGCCCAGCCACACGGCTGGGCGCGGCCGTGTGCGCGCCGGGTGCATAAGGAGTGCGGTCGTCATGCGCTTAATTGCTGGCGGTGGTCGGGGCGTCGAGGCCGTTTTTCAACGTCTTGAGCGCCTCGGGCAAACGTGGGCCAAAGCCCAGCAGCAATAAATCATCCATCACCACCACGCGACCATTGCTTGCGGCGGGCGTGCCCGCCACGCCGGGCAAGGCCATAAAGCGCTGCAAGCGCCCGAGGCATCGATCGACATGCGGGTGGTGACGATGGCGTCCGGTGCCAAGGCCAGCGCGGCTTCGGCCGACAACGGTTTGTAGCCGCTCTGTGCAGCCAGCACATTGCGCGCGCCGGCCAGGGTCAGCATCGCATCGGCGGTTGAATCCTTGCCCGCGCCTTCGAGCTTGCCGCTGCGGTTCATCACAAACAGCGTGCGCACATTGCTCGGTCGGGTGGTTTGCGCCGTCACTTGCTGGCGGATACGGGCGACCATCTGGCCGCCGTTATCGGGCAAGCCCAAGGCGCTGGCCACGCCTTGCACGCGTTGTTCCAGCGCATCCAGCGTGGCAGCGCCCGGCAGAACGGTGACTTTGATGCCCAGTTGCTTCAGCTGCGCCAGCGCAGCAGGGGGCCCGGCCTGATCGGTGGCGAGCACCAGGTCAGGATGCAAAGCCACCACGCTTCCACCGAAAACGCGCGGTAATAGCCCACCTGCGGCAATCTGGTGGCGGCGGGCGGATACAGGCTGGAGGCGTCATCACCCACCAGCCGATCCCCGGCATTGAGGGCGTAAATGACTTCGGTCAAGGGCCCGCCCAGACTGACCACGCGCTGTGGCGGCGCGGCAAGGGCGGTCAGGCTGCTCAGGCAAAACAGGATAGACAGCAAGGATTTCATCGCGATTCTCGGGAGTGGGGACGGAGCGGCCTTACGCGCCAGCGGCTGCGCGCACAGATCGGTGAGCAGGGCGCGCCACGCCGGTAGCTCGGGCTGGCCCGGTTTGCGCACGCCAAAGAACTGCACAATCAGCTCACCGCTGGCGTTGTAGATTTCCAGTGAAGTCACCCAGCCATCGCGCGTCGGTTTGTTGACCACCCAACTGCTGTGGATGGCCGTGGTCTGCAAATGCAGATTGAAAGTGGGATCGAGTACGTTAAACCATGGGCCGGTGCGCAGCAGTTTCTGCACCGGGCCGCTGTGGATCTGCACGATGCCGCGGTTGCCGACAAAGCACATGATGGCGAGGCCGGTGTCGGCCGCGCGTTGCAGCAGCGTCTCGACGGCGTCATTGGCCACGCGCTGGGCCAGATCGGCGCTGCGGCCTGCAAAGCGCCCAGACGTGACAGCTTGAATTTGCGCAACATGGGAAGAACGCATG
>BBFD01000486.1 GCA_001313065.1 Silvimonas sp. JCM 19000 | reverse complement strand
GCGCTGGCGCGTGCGCACGGCGTGCCGGTCATTGCGTTGGCAGGGCGCGTCAGCGCGGATGCGGCCGAGTTGCAAAGCCATGGCATTGCGGCCGGTTTCAGCATTCAGCGGTCCGGGTTCGCTGGACGATGCATTACGCGATACCGCCGCGCGGCTGGAGGCCACTGCGCGCAATCTGGCCGTGCTGTATCGGCTGGGCCAAGGGTGGCGGCGTTCGCATCAAAGTTCGGAATCGTAATCGCCAGCCAGTTGGGTAAATTCGCCCACTATCGCCGCGGTGGCCACGCCTGGGCACGCAATTCATTGGCGCGCGCCAATAGCTGCTCGTGGGTATTGCATTCTTCTTCGCCGATGCGCAGCAGGCTCTTGCCGCTTTTATGAAATACAAAAGCGCCGTTTTCTTTACTCACACTCACTTGCTCTTCCATGGTTGGCTCCTCAGGTGCGCTTCATGCCAAGGCGGTTGCGCATGTCCGCCGTAATCAACTGCTGTGTGTTCGCATAATCAGCCCACGGATCGCTCCCTTCCAGCTCGGCCAGCCGTTCATGCAGGTTGTGGATGGTCCATTGATTGGCGCTCTTCAGATCGTGGATTTCCTCGCGCCAGATCGGTACCGACACCGGCAGATTTTCCCGCGTCCGTGCGGCATAGGCGCAGATGGTGGTGGCGCCCTGGCTGTTGCGCAGATAGTCGATAAAGATTTTGCCGACGCGGTTTTTTTTGGGGCCGGATACCGCCGAAAAACGTGACGGAATCTGTTTGGCCATATGTTTGACGATGGCCTCGCTAAACGCTTTGACCTCGGCCCAACCGTCGCGCGGGGTTAACGGCACCACAATATGCAGGCCTTTGCCGCCGCTGGTTTTGATAAAGCTGGTCAAGCCCAGCTCGTCCAGCACCGCCAGGGTCAACTGTGCGGCTTCGACCATGGTTTTCCATGGCAAGGCCGGGTCGGGGTCCAGATCGAGGATAAAGCGGTTGGGCTGGTCCAGCTGGTCGCCGGTGGCGTTCCAGGTGTGGAATTCGATGCTGCTCATCTGCACCGCGCCGAGCAAGGCCTCGGCGCTATTGATGATCATGACGGGTTGGCCGGAGTAAGCCTGATCGAGCGACTGGATGGCCGGAATGCGCAGCGTGGCAGCGTTTTTTCTGAAAAAACAGCTCGCCCGCGATCCCTTCCGGCGCGCGCACCAGGGCCACAGGCCGGTCTTGCAGATGCGGCAAGATATACGCGGCCACCTGGCGTAGTACTCGGCCAGCTGCAGTTTGGTGGTGCCGCTGCTGGCATCAATCACGCGTTCCGGATGCGTGATATGCAGTTTGCTGGCGGGTTTGCGCGCCACTTTGTGGGTGGTGACCGGGGCGGGGCTGCGTGTTGGGGTGGCGCTGGATTTATTCGCCACCGTGCGCGCGGGCACTGCTTTTTCTTCCGTCACGCCTGCGGCGGGTTTGTCATTGCGCAAACCATGAAATACCGCATGCCGCACCGAGCTTCGCGCGTCATTTCGGCATACGCCACCTCGGCCAGCAGTTCCGGTTTGATCCAGTGCACCCCGCGTGCATCAGCCCCGCTGGGCGGATTGACCACGGCAATCTTTTTTGCTGTGCAGCGCCTGCAAGCGGGCATAAATCGTGCGCAACGTCGCCTCATTAAACCCGGTGCCGACTTTGCCCGCGTAGCGCAACTCGCCGCTATCAGCGTCGTACAGACCCAGCAGCAAAGCGCCAAAGCCGCTGCGTGAGCCTTTGGGTTCGCTATAGCCGACCACCACAAATTCATGCCGCAATTTGCACTTGAGCTTGATCCAGTCATTGCTGCGCCGTGACACATACAGACTGCCCGCGCGTTTGCCTATCAAGCCTTCCAGCTTCATTTGGCATGCGCTGTTCAACAAGGCGTCGGGCGATTCGGCAAAGTCTTCCGAGTAACGCAATACCTCGTCTTCAGCGCGCTGCAGTACTTCGGCCAGCGCGGCGCGGCGCTGTTCGAGGGGAAGCTGGCGCAAATCGTGGCCATTGAGATAGGGCAGATCAAACAGGTAGTAAACAATTTCGCCACTGCGGCCGCTCTCGAAGGCGTTTTGCAAAAGCTGGAAATCGGGTACGCCGTTGTCGTTGGCGACGATGACCTCGCCATCCAGCCACGCCGATTCCAGTCCAAGGCTGGCCAGCGCTTCGGCCTGACGCGGCATTTTGCGGGTCCAGTCGTGGCCGTTGCGGGTCAGCAAGCGCACATCGCCATTTTCGATTCGCGCCATGATGCGGTAGCCATCAAATTTGATCTCATAGCGCCAGTCGCCATCGGGCACGGATTCAACCAGGGTGGCCAGTTGCGGGCCGATTTGCTCGGGCATCGGCGCGTTGGGGGCTGCGGCGGCGTTTTTTTTGCGGGGG
>BBFD01000485.1 GCA_001313065.1 Silvimonas sp. JCM 19000 | reverse complement strand
CCGCCTCAGTTTTCGCCGGCGTGACGTGCGCGCGGCGAGCGCCACCTGACTGGTTTCGCCACCTCCCCCACCCGTTCTTGACAGGCAGCGGCGGGGCCCGCACGGCTCAACCCTGCGCAGACCAGCGCTGTAGCCAGTTGGCAGCCCGCTGCCTTTCCACGGTCCGTCAGAAATGTTGCGCCGCATTACTAAATTTGCAAGAATCATCGCAAACGAGCATTTTTTTAATACTTACACCATACGATTGCTGCGCGCTTTCATTTTCCTGCCAGGACTCACATGCCCTTCAATCTCTCCCGCAACGCGCTACTGTGCGCGTATGCCGCGGTTGCCTTCTGGCTGATCTACGCGATTACTTATGCCCTGACGGTGACCGTGGACTTGCCTTTCTTCCACGTTGATGGCGCGTTTCAGACCGCCAGTGGCCTGTACCGGCTGGATGCCCATCTGTTTCCGGGCCGCGACTTTCTGCCTTACCTGGGCATCGGCCCGCTTCTGCTGCTCTACCTGCCCTTCAAGATCATGGGCGCCAACCTGGCCGCCTCGACTGCCGGCGCCTGGATGCTGACGCTGATTGCGGGTTCGCTGGCAGGCGGCACCATCATCCACCTGGTCACCGGGCAGCGCCGTTTTGTGGTGTCTCTGGCCATCGCCAGCACCCTGTTTTTTTGTTTGGCGTGGCCTTGATCATGCTGTTTCACCCCACCGCCATGGGGCGCTTGCCCCAGTTCATGATGGCGTCAGTCACACCGGGCAATTCGCAGCGGCCACTGCGCGCATTTGCCCCTTATCTGATGGTGTTGTTGTTCAGCTTTTTTTAGCCCAAGAATGCGCTCGCCCTGGAGCCTGACGCTGGGAACGGCCTTTATCGCTGGCGTATTGCTGCTGTGGTCCAACGATTTTGCCTATCCCACCGCGCTGGTGTTCGGGCTGCTGTTTGTGTTTGTGCTCCTGCCGCAACGCGGTGGCCGTTGGGTCCACCGCATTGCCTACGCTGCCGCCACCCTGGTGATCTGGCTGGTCTTGCTGACCCTGTTTACCGCAGGCCATCCGGGGGCGATGCTCAGCTACAACTTTATGGATGTGGCGCGTGATCAGTGGTGGCTGTTCATGCCTTACGACGACGCCGAGCGCTTTTACGGCATCAAGGACATCGGCAACCTGATGTTGCCGGTACTGCGCTTTCCGGGCGTGATGCTGATTGGCATCACCATCTGGGCCTGGCGCACACGGCAGCAACGGCATGTACTGCTGGCGGGTCTGGGCTGGACCACCTTGTTGGGCGGCATGCTGGCCTGCATCGGCGGCCACGTGCTGGCGGCGTATCTCTATAACTTTTCGTTGTGGGGCTATTTCACCGGCCTGGGCCTGGTGGTTTATTTCATACCCCGCGTGTTTTCCAACGCAGCCCGCCGCAGCAAGCCGTGGACCATCCTGCTTGGTTTGATGGCGCTGGCCGGCTGGTGGTTGCTGGCCTGCAAACCGCGCGCTGGCAGCGCGATCTGCACGCAGCGCAAGCCGATACCCAACGCTTTTATGTGCCGGAACTGGGTGGCTACCTGAGCACGGACTGGCGCGAGTACATCCAGCTGGCTCGTAGCTTCAAGGGCACGGTCATCGAAGAATACTGGGGCCTGTTCAGTGCTACGCGGCGCAGCTTTTCGCTGTGGCACGTCGATGCGGTCATCCATGCCATGGGCTCACAACGCGCCAAGCCGCTGCGGCGCTACCGCAAGCCGACATGCTGATCTCGACGCGTTCTGACTTCCACCCGATCCAGCAATGGAGCCTGACGCACGACTACTGGTTCTATCGTGAGCTGGCGCTCAATCGCAAGGTTGCGGGCTACTCGCCCACCACCGTCATCTGGACCCGCAAAGCGCCCGCTGACATCGTCATGCCGCCGGTGATTGCGTGTAATGCCAACCAGGCAAAATCGCGCTATGAGTTTGTCGCGCCGCAAGCGGGCTATTACGAGCTGGACGCGCAATATGACGCCCCGGCGGGTGGCCGCAAGCTGGTGATGATCCAGACCAATGTGAAGATGGTGATGGAGCCGTACTACGAGGCCTCGATTGATCCGGCCGCCAAGTCGGTGCAGCAGATTGTGTGGGTGGATAAAGCTGGCCCGACTTCTTTCTATGTGCAAGGCCACGGCGCCGAGCCGTTTGAGGTCAAGCTGGGCGCATGCAGTGCCTTCCGCTTGCCCGTGTCGGACCCCATCGCGTTTTATAATGCCCATCCTTAAGCTTTGCAGGATATCGGTGTGAGTAACGCAAAAGTGCAGTTGTACCTGGCCGTGCCGTTTGCCGAGAAAGATCAGGCCAAGGCACTCGGCGCGCGCTGGGATGCAGCTGCCAAAAAAAATGGTATGTAGCGCACGGGGCGGATATCAGCCCGTTTGCGCAATGGTGGCCCGAAGCTTTACGCGGCAGGATGTGGCAGATGTGCTGG
>BBFD01000484.1 GCA_001313065.1 Silvimonas sp. JCM 19000 | reverse complement strand
TGTTGATTTGCACCTAAAACTGACCCACCTGCCGTCTTAATTTGCATCTAGAACTGACCCACGTAGAACACTGTCCCGCGAGGCAACGAGCGGGAGTACTGGAGTGATCGACGTGGCTATGTTGAGTATCATCAGACGTTGGCATTTTCGAGACCGGGTTCCGTTGCGGGAGATCGCAAGACGGCTCGGTGTGTCCCGCAATACGGTCCGCCGCTACATCCGTTCAGAAGCGGTCGTTCCCGAATATCCGGAACGGCATACGCCCAGCAAACTGGATGGCCATGCTGCAAAGCTGGCGGAATGGCTCAGGACCGAAGCGCGGCGCCCGCGCAAACAACGGCGCACCCTCAAGCAGATCCACGCGGATCTCGTTACCCTGGGCTTTACGGGGTCGTATGACCGTGTTGCGGCCTTTGCCCGGCGATGGCGGCAGGAACAGTACGAACAGACAAAGACCACCGGCCGGGGCACCTTCGTCCCGTTGCGCTTCGCCGAAGGCGAGGCATTCCAGTTTGACTGGAGTGAAGACTGGGCCGTCATCAATGGCGAACGAGTGAAGCTGCAGGTGGCGCATCTGAAACTCAGTCACAGCCGGGCCTTCTTCCTGCGTGCCTATCCCATGCAAACCCACGAAATGCTGTTCGATGCCCATTACCATGCGTTCATGGCCTGGGGCGGGATTCCCCGACGCGGCATCTACGACAACATGAAGACCGCAGTGGACCGGGTGGGCCGGGGCAAAGAGCGTGACGTGAACATCCGCTTCAGCGCCATGGTCAGCCATTACCTGTTCGACGCCGAGTTCTGCAATGTGGCATCGGGCTGGGAAAAGGGCCAGATCGAGAAGAACGTCCAGGACAGCCGCCACCGCCTGTGGCAGAACGTCCCGCCCTTCAGTTCGCTGGCCGCGCTCAATGACTGGCTGGCAGACCAGTGCGTACGCCTCTGGCAACAGATCCGCCACCCGGAGCAGGACGCCACCCTCTGGGATATCTGGTCCCTGGAACGGCCGCACCTGATGCCGGTGGGGCAACCCTTCGACGGGTATGTCGAACACACCAAACGGGTATCACCGACCTGTCTGGTCAACTTCGAGCGTAACCGCTACAGCGTGCCGGCGTCGTTTGCGAACCGGCCCGTCAGCCTGCATGTTTACTCGGACCGCCTGGTGTTTGTGGCCGAAGGCCAGACCGTGGCAGAGCATGTACGCCACATTGACGCAGGCATGCCCTGGGTCGCACCTTCTACGACTGGCGTCATTACCTGGCCGTCATCCAGCGCAAACCGGGCGCCCTGCGCAACGGCGCGCCCTTCAGCGAATTGCCGGAAGGCTTCCGGCAGCTCCAGCAGATCCTGCTCAAGCGTCCCGGCGGTGATCGGGAAATGGTCGATATCCTGGCGCTGGTGCTGATGCACGACGAGTCCGATGTGCTGACTGCAGTCGAGCTGGCTCTTGAAGCAGGTATCCCCTCCAAGCAGACCATCCTCAATATCCTGAGCCGCCTGCTCGACAACCAGCCGGTTCCGCCGGTCGAGGCACCCCAGGCGTTTGCCTTGCAGATCGAGCCACTGGCCAACGTCGACCGGTATGACAGTCTGAGGGAGAAACATCATGCAGCCTGATGCCATGATGGAGTTGCTGCGGTCTCTCAAGCTGCACGGCATGGCCCAGGCCCTGGGCGATCTGGCGGCGCAGGATTCACCCGCCTACAAGTCGGCCTCGACGGTGCTGGGTGGATTGTTGAAGGCGGAAATGGCAGAACGTGAAGTGCGGTCTCTGGCCTACCAGATGAAAGTCGCCCGGTTCCCGGCCTATCGGGACCTGAACGGCTTTGACTTCTCGGTGGCCGAAGCGGATGAAGCGCTGGTCAAGCGGCTGCACCGCTGCGAGTTCATCAACTCGGCCCAGAACATCGTACTGGTGGGTGGGCCGGGTACCGGCAAAACGCATCTGGCAACGGCCATTGGTGTACAGGGCATCGAACATCACCACCATCGCGTCCGCTTCTTCTCGACCATCGAACTGGTGAATACGCTGGAGCAGGAAAAGGCCATGGGCAAGCCCGGACAACTGGCCATGCGCCTGATGTATGTCGACCTCGTGATCCTGGATGAGCTGGGCTATCTGCTTCAGCCAGAACGGTGGGGCATTGCTCTTCCATCTACTAAGCAAGCTGTATGAGCGCACCAGCGTCATCATCACCACCAACCTCAGCTTCTCGGAATGGGCCAGCGTGTTCGGTGATGCGAAGATGACGACGGCACTGCTGGACCGGCTCACCCACCATTGCCACATTGTTGAAACCGGGAACGACAGCTACCGTTTCAAGAACAGCACCTATCAACCGGCGAAGGAGAAAAAAGGCATCCAGGCAGTCCCAACCGGCCCCCTGAAAAGGGTCCATGAGGTGGGTCAGAATTCGATGCAAAAGATGGGTCAATGTTCAGTGCAAATTAAC
>BBFD01000483.1 GCA_001313065.1 Silvimonas sp. JCM 19000 | reverse complement strand
CAAAAACCCGCAATTGCGGGTTTTTTTGTTTGATCCCTGCCAGCAGGCGGCGGCGTGTTCAGGGCTGATCGTTGGCGGCGGTTTCAACATCTGGCGCGCTAGCGGGGCTAAGCGTATAGGCGCTGCTGCCACCAAAACCTTTGTACAGACTGCGCGCCACATGGCGCGGCACCGGCGCGCTTTCGGCGACTTTGGCATTGCGATGGCTGGCCCAGTTGATGCGCTCGGCTTTGCGACGATCGGGGATGGAGATATTGGACATGATGCTGCTCCTGCGCGGCACCCGGTGGCATTCCCGAGCCGCGTTCGATCCACCTACGCCGATTCCGCGCTGCGGCCGAAATGCTTTGCAACATTAGATAGACGGTGCGCAGCGGGCGTTAACGCCAGGGCATGGCTGCCATCTGCGCACCGCCCCATCCTGGTCAGCGGCAAACAGCGGCGTCGCGGTCGTGCCGCAGCGCCCACAGCAACATCCTCTAACACGCGGCGTGGATCAGTCGGCCGCATCCCAATAGGGTGGCGTGCCGATTGCATCCAGCAAATACGCCGACACCGCGCGCACCTTGGGCGAGCGCAGCCGGTTTTCTGGCGAGAGCAGGTTGATCTGACTCGGGCTGGCTTCTTCTGACACGTCCCAGTCCGGCAGCAGCCGTTGCAGCGCGCCCGTGCTGAAATCGTCGCGGCGAAACAGCCAGCGCGGAAACAGCACGATGCCGCGCCCGGCGCCGCGCCGCTTCGACCAGCACTTCGGCGTTATTGCTCCGCAGCGGGCCGTCGGCGTCGATCACGGTCACGGCCGGGTCCGCGGCCTGGCGAAAATACCAGCGTTGGCGCCCGCTCGCGCTTGATAGACCAGGCCGTGGTGCTGGCGCAAATCCTGCGGCAGCAGCGGCTGGCCGTGCCGTTGCAGATAATCCGGGCTGGCTGCCAGCACGTAACGTTGTTGGCACAGCGTGCGCCCGATCAGACCCGAATCCGCCGCCTGCCCCACCCGCAAAGTCATGTCGATGCCCTCGCTCACCGGATCGATATAGGCATCGGTCAGGATCAGTTCCACCATCAAAGCCGGATGGCGTTGCTGCAAGCCCTGCAGCAGCGGTGCGATATGCAAGCGGCCCAGCGCCACCGGCGCGTTGATGCGCACCAGGCCGCGTATATCAGCGCCGGAACCCGCGATTTGCTCGTCGGCGGCATCGAGCAACTCCAGTACCTCGCGGATTTGCGCGTAATAGCGCTCACCTGCTTCGGTCAGCGTCACCGCCCGGGTATTGCGATACAACAGTTGCTGACCATGCTCGCGTTCCAGCGCCGCAATAAAGCGCGACACCGAAGACGCGGGCACGCCAAAGTGCCGCGCCGTAGCCGAGAAACTGCCCGTCGTCGCCACCATGGCAAAAAAAAGCGATGCGCTTTCAGATGCATAAGACCTCCCGGGTCGCAGTCGATGATTGCTGCAATCGCAATACTGTTTTGTTTAAGGGCTGGATTGTAGCGATTAGCGCAAGCCTGCACGATAGCGCCTCTTTCTGGGCAGGGACGGCGTGGTGAAGCATTTCTGGGTATTGCCGCTGGTGGTGCTGGCGGGCATGGGCTTATCGGTAGAGCCGGCTTGCTGGGGCCCTTGGGCACGGCGGCCGGGCATTTGTGGGCGACGCTAGGCATCTTTGGCATCGGCACCGTGTTATTAACGCTGGGCCTGATCTTTAGTCGGCCGCGCCTGGGGCGCTTGTTTGCGCAACCGCGCTGGCTGCTTACCGGCGGCATCCTCGGCCCGGTGTATGTGGTGGCGTTGACGCTGGCTACGCCGCATATCGGCGTGGGCCTGACCATGGTGGGCATCTTGTTCGGCCAGGTGGCTGCCAGTCTGATCATTGATCACTGGGGTCTGCTGGGGAGTGCCCGCCGCGCGGTAGATCGCTATCGCGTAGGCGCGCTGCTCGCCATTCTGGCCGCGCTCTGGCTGATTCATTAATCAAGGAAGAACCATGGTCTGGTTGATGTTGTTGCTGGTGATCGTTAGCGGTGCGGTGTTGTGCGCGCAATCCGCGATCAATGGGCGGCTGGGTGCTGAGGTCGGGGTGCTGGAAAGCGCATGGCTGACCTTTGCGCTGGGTACGCTGATCAGCTTTTTTGCTGGCCTTTTTTTCTGGAGCCACCCCACGCCCACACCTTGTTCAGCGTGCCGCGTTGGCAAGTGGGCGGGGCGTTTTTTTGGCGTGATTTACATGCTGGTCATCGTCTTTGCCATGCCGCGCATCGGCACCGCCGCCGCCACCGTCGCGGTGATCAGCGGCCAGTTGCTGATGAGCTTGCTGATTGATCACTTTGGCTGGCTGGGCAATGCGGTGATCACGCTGGGCCCAAAGCGCGAATGCGCCTGGTGCTGTTGGCGCTGGCCTTGTTCCTGATTTACCAAAGCAATGCCCGACGCGAGCAGGATATGGCCGTCCCGGCCGCGCC
>BBFD01000482.1 GCA_001313065.1 Silvimonas sp. JCM 19000 | reverse complement strand
GGGCGATACCCGTAGTCTGCTGGCATCCATGGCCGAGATGCGGCAGCAATTGCACGACTGGGTGACGCGGCTGACCGCAGCGGCCACCACTTTGCAAAGCGCGGGTCAGGGTTTGTCCAGTGTGGCGGTGGCCGTGGCCGATGCGGCGGCCGAACAAAGCAATGCCAGCGCTTCGATGGCGGCGACGGTGGAGCAGATGACGGTCTCCATCAACCACATTTCCAGCAGTGCCAGTGAAACCGATACATTGGCACGCGCCGCGGGCGAACACGCCCAGGCCGGGGCCGGCAGCGTCGAAGCCGTGATCGATCGCTTTGATGCCGTCAACGCCAGCGTGCAGGCCGCCGCCACCTATATGCAGCAACTCGACACTAACGCCCAGCGCATCGCTGGCATCGCCCAGGTCATCAAAGGCATAGCCGAGCAAACTAATCTGTTAGCGCTCAACGCCGCCATTGAAGCCGCCCGCGCGGGTGAGCATGGGCGCGGCTTTGCGTGGTGGCCGACGAGGTACGCAAACTGGCCGAAAAGACCGCCAATTCCACCGTCGAAATCACCGGCATGATCAGCACAACCGAAAAAAAAGCCACCGCGGCGGCGGTCGCCGAGATCCGCCAGAACGCCGAGCGCATCCAGACGGTAAACGCCCTCGCCACCCAGGCGGGCAGTGGCATGGCCGAAGTGCGCAGCAGCAGCCGCGAGCTGGTGCAGCACATCGCGTCCATGTCGGAGGCCCTGCGCGAGCAAGCTGTTGCCAGCAATCAGTTGGCGGGCAATATCGAACGCATTGCGGCGGGCACCGGCGAAACCAGTAAGCGTATTGCAGGGATTCCCGCTGCGGTGGCGGAAATCAATCAGATTTCTTCCGAGCTGAGCACGCTGATTGCCGATTTCCGTTTGCGTTAAACCGGCCAGGCACGCTGCCGCAGATGGCGCGCCAGGCGGCTTTGCGCCTCATCTGTATTCGATAGCCAACACTGATAGAGGGTGCGATGTGTGAGGCTAGTCTCAACAAAAGTTTTTTTTCAATATACTTTCAGCTGATACTTACGCTTACAAATGAGTAACGTAAACATTGCAGCATGAACACCCGCAATAAAGATAATTTTAAAAAAAGGACCCGATAAAAAAATGATCAAATCGTTTCTGACCGCACTGATCGCTGCCTCGATCGCTTTCCCCGCTTTCGCTTCTGCCGCTGAAGAAGCTGCTGCGCCTGCGCAAACCACGCCGGCCACTTCGGCCGCCGCTGGCGCTTCCGGTGCCGCTGGCACTGCTGGCATTGCTGGCCTGAGCGTGGGCACGCTGGCCGCTATCGGCGTGGGCGTGGTGGTTGTGGCCGCTGTGGCTGCTTCCAACTCGTCGTCGAGCAACAACGGCTCGAACAATACCTCCAGCGGTACCACCGGCACGACCGGTACCAGCGGCACCACCGGTACCACCGGCTCCCGCTAAGCCTTCCTGCGGGATTGCGCTGTGCCACAAAGGGCTCCCTGGAGGAGCCCTTTGTACATGTAAGCCCCCCGTTTGCGTGGGCAGAAAAGATTAAAGAACGCCATGTTTGTCCGATTTTCCCGTTTGCTTTGCCTGGCCTGCGCCGTGCCGCTGTGCAGCTGCACCAGTACCGGCCAGACCCTGGCCGATGCAGTGCGCCTGATCCGGCCGTCCGGCTTGTCCAGTGTCGACAAGGTGGCGCTGGATCCGCGCTTTCGCTATTTACGCGTCGCCGTGGGCCAGCGTGCCACGGTGCTGATGCTGGGTTATGTCGATAACGACCCGTCCGGCCCGGTCGAGACCTGGTATGCCGGCGGCGGCAAAGAGACGCTGCGCCTGCAAAACGGGCGCTTGATCGGCGCCACCAATATGCCGGTGGAATGGCGTGCCGTGCGCCTGTCGGCACAACCGGCGTGGGCCAGCCTGACTGCGCCGCAAACCTGACCCGACAACGCGACGTCATGCCCGGCTATCAATACAGCCTGAGCGATACGCTGCGCATTGCGCCGGTGCTTGCCCCGCCGATAGCCCGCTGGCGGGCAAGCCCATCCCCGATCTGCACTGGTTTGCCGAAACCTCCAGCGGCCCGGCCGCCCTGCCCGCTGCGCGCTACGCCGTTGCCTTTGAGCACGGCCAGGCCAGCGTGGTCTACGGCGAACAATGTCTCAGCAACACTTTCTGTATCAGTTGGCAGCGTTGGCCATCCTGACACCGGTAACTTCCAAGATGTCGAACCAGATTTCTGCCTCGCTGCGCCTGCGCCATGCCTGGCCCGTATGGCTATTGGCCACTTTGCTGCCCGTGCATGCGCTGGCGGCCGTGGATGATCATGTATCGCAACCGCTGTATCTCAGCGACTGGCTGGTGCTGGCGCAACGCAATGGCATGCCGCTGCTGGGCTCGGCACCGGGCAAGCTGTACACGCCGGGGCTGGCGTGGTTTTCGCAGCGCGAAGCCCTGGACCAGGCCGGGCAATGGCAACGTCTGATCTGGG
>BBFD01000481.1 GCA_001313065.1 Silvimonas sp. JCM 19000 | reverse complement strand
CGCACCCACCCGTCCGGCAGTCTGGTCAGCAGCGGCACGCTCAACTTCCATTTGCTGCTGGGCGCTGGCACTGCGCAAGACACGCTCACACTCGATGGCGACAATTACACCGATCTGTTTATGTCGAACATCATCGCGGGTGTAATGACCGGGCATCTGGTGCAGACGTATTACCCCGGCATCCAGTTCAACAAGGACTTTCTCTACGGCTCCATCCTTGGCCAGCTGCTGCAGGAGAACATCGAGACCGGCCTGTACAAAGCCAGCGGCGATCTGATCGACCCGTCGTCCGACCAGCAAGCGTCATGGGCCAGGGCCAGGGTGGCCCGTACCAGATCAACAACTACGCGGCCGATATGGTGTCCGGCGGTTATGCGCCGGCCGGGCATTCGCTGATCAATTACGTGGCATTGCAAAAGAACATCGGTTATTCGATGGCCGATGCCGCCACGCAATACACCAAGGTCACGCCGCCGTCGTTCAACAACAAGTATTACGGCCCGATGCTGACGGGCTATTTCCACTACAACGACTTTGTTGCGCTGGTGGAAACCGGCAAAGGCACCGGCGGCTGGACCACGCCATGGCAACCGGCGTTTGATCAGGCACTGGTCACCTTCAAAACCCTGCCTGGCAACTTCTTTGATGTGTTGTTGAACGTGGCCTACAACCAGGGCTTCTATGGTCCGTTGATGTCGAGTTACAGCAAGCTGGGCGCCACCGCCACCACCAGCACGGTGGCCACGGTCAACGACTTCAGCTCGGTTTGGGGCAAGACCGATACCTACGCGCAATATCCGTATCAGGTGCGGTATTACCTGGATCAGCTGTATGGCAATCCGATCCCCACCACCAGCGCCACGACCCTGGTCACGCCGAACAACCACGTCGCCTTTAATCTGACGCAGTTGCAAAGCGTGTTCGCCAATGTGTTTGGCACGTTGTCGTATGTGGATAGCACGGGCAAGGCGGCGTTTATCCCGGCGGCGACGTCGCGGGCAGCTTCGATACCGCACGCGCACAAGTCAGCGTGCCAGCCGATGCCACGCTGGACCTGAGCAAAGCGGCGGATCGCGCGCAGATCTTCAGCATCCTGGAGGGCGCAATCAACAATCTGGAGACGACGTTGGGGCAGAAATTCAACGCCACCACGCTGAACCAGCTGTAATCACAGCCCGCTACGCAGCAAAACGCGCCCCGCTGGGGCGCGTTTTTTTTATGCCTGCGCCGGCGGCGCCAGGCGCTGGCCTAGACCGAAATAATCCCGCGCTTGAGCGCAATCGTCACCGCGTGGGTGCGGTCGTTGGCGATCAGCTTGGCCAGAATGTTTTTTCATATGCGCTTTGACGGTTTCTTCTGAAATCGACAACTGCGCGCCGATCCGTTTGTTCGAGCGGCCAGCAGCGGCTTGTTCCAGCACCTCGATTTCACGCTGGCTCAGATTATCCTGGCTGACATGCTCGGCCAGTTCCATCGCCACTTCAGCCGGAATGCGGCGCTGCCCGGCGTGCACCGAGCGGATGGTTTCCAGCAGTTCTTTGCGCAACATGCTTTTGAGCAAATAACCCGAAGCACCAGCCTTGATGGCATTCAGGGCCTGCACATCGCCGCGGTAAGTGGTCAGCATGACCACGCGGGCGGCGGCGTCTTGCTGGCGGATGCGGGTTAGCGCCTCAATCCCGTCCATCTCCGGCATGACGATATCCATCAGCGTCACATCGGGCCGATGCGCCAGATACATTTCCAGCGCCTCGCGCCCGTTGCAGGCTTCGCCCACCAGATGCATATCGGGCTGGCTGCCGATCACGCCACCTATGCCTTCGCGCAAGAGCGGATGGTCATCAACGGCGAGCACGGTGATGGGACGGGGCGTGGCGGCAAGGGGCGAAGTCAACATGGTCAGGTCCTGGAGCAAAGCAGAGAGCACACAGCAAGGCGGGGGCCGGAATCGTTTGCGCCACCTGCCGTTCACTGACATTCCGGCTGGCAATTTTACTCATAAAGTAATTTTGTAGCAAAAAATAGAAGTGGTGAGTGGCAAAGATTGCGTCGGTAAAAGATCGACGGCGGCGGGCCTTCCGACCAACGGCAAGCAGGGTGTTATGCCCCCGCCAAGCCGCGCCAGGCCACACTTTAAAGCATTTGCGCCCGCAGCCCTAGCGCGCTGTGCCATCGATTACACCGATTTGAGAAAGGCTTTCGCGACTGCGTATTTGCTGACAAACGTCAAGCAGAACCACGCCAATGGCATTTGCTTCTTGTCCGGCAAGCACCTACAACTACCTCGATGCAGTGTGTGCGCTCAGCGTAGCGCGCAGTAACCCTTGCGGGTGAGGTTGATGCGCCCGGATTGAAGGATGCGGCTGGCGCGGGCGCTGCCTAAGCTGGCCCGATGCAAAGACTCTATTCCATGTTTCCGGGCGGCGCGCCGGGCGTAGGCCTGCTGTTGTTGCGCCTGGCCACCGCCGTGGCCCTGCCCTTGTATAACTGCTGC
>BBFD01000480.1 GCA_001313065.1 Silvimonas sp. JCM 19000 | reverse complement strand
CACGGCCAATACCAGCGCCAGGGCAAGCGCAGCGCCGCGCTGGTGTAAAGGCGTTGCTTGCATCGCTGATTTCCTTGCAGGGGCAGGAAGCGCTGGCGCGACCAGACAAAGACTGGAGCGGACCAGCTGCGCCATTCTTGCTGGTTTAGCGCGCGACGATAAGCCGCATAAACGGCACGCCCTTATGCGCCGGATTCATCAATCCGCTGCATCCGCCGGATAGCGCAAGGTGTCGAGCACCACGCTGAGCGCCGGCGAGGCTGATGCCGGTTGGGGTAATACAGATGCAAGCCCGGAAACGTGGTGCACCAGTCCGGCAACACGCTGAGCAGTTGGCCCCGCTGCAGCGCTGCACGCACCAGCGGCTCCGGCACATAAGCCAGCCCGCAGCCTGCCAGCGCGGCCTCAACCGCCATGCTGATCTGATTGAACACCCAGGGCCCCTCCACCCGCACTTGCAGCGTGCGCTCACCTTGCCGCAGATCCCAGGCATACAAGCCGCCGTGCGCGGCAAAGCGCAGATTGATGCACTGATGCCGGGTCAAGTCCGCGGGTGTTTGCGGGGTGCCGTGCGCGGCAGATACTCCGGCGTGGCCACCATGCAAACCGGGATATCCGGCGAGATGCGTAGCGCGGCCATGTCTTTGGCAACCTGGTCGCCAAAGCGCACGCCGGCATCAAACCGCGCGGCCACGATGTCGATCAGCCCGGTTTCGATGCTGATCTCGAGTTTGATCTCGGGATAGCGCCGCTGCAGCCCGACCAGGCGGGGCCAGAGTATCCATTGCGCAGCAAAGTCCGAGGTCGTGATGCGCACCGTGCCCGCCGGTTTGTCGCGGAGTTCGCCCAGCGCGGCCAGTTCTCGGGCTATCGTGTCAAAGCGAGGGGTGACGCTCTGTATCAGGCGCTCGCCTGCTTCAGTGGGCGCCACGCTGCGGGTGGTGCGGGTGAGCAGGCGCAAGCCAGGCGTGTTTCCAGCGCGCGGATGGCGTGGCTCAGGGCCGATTGCGAAACGCCCAGTTGCGCCGCAGCGCGGGTAAAACTGCGTTCACGCGCCACCACCAGCAAGGCGTGGATGTCTCTCAGGTTTTCATTCGACACGTTAGTGTTTTCCTGGCTACACGCTGTAACGCAGCGCGTCGATCAGCAAGCTCATCGCGCGCGAAGGCTGACGACGATTCGGGTAATACAGATGAAAGCATCCCAGGTCGGGCACCAGTCGCGCAACAGCGGCAACAGCAGGCCGGACTCGATATCGGGCCGCACCATGTCTTCGGGCAAATAGGCAAGGCCAAACCCGGCGCGGGCCGCGTCGAGGATGTCGTAGGCATTGTTGAAGACAGAGGGCCATCGACCCGCGCACTCAAGGCCTTACCCGCCTTGATAAATTCCCATTCATACAAGCCGCCATAAGTGGAAGTGCGCAAATTGATGCATGCATGCGCTGGCAGGTCCTGCGGTGTGCGGGGCAGACTGCGCCCGGCCAGATAGTGGCGCGCCCCCACCACCACATTGCGGATGTCTGGCCCGATGCGCACCGAAATCATGTCTTGCGCCAGCTCCTGGCCAAAGCGCACCCCGGCATCGTAGCCCTGCGCCACGATATCAACGCTGGCGTATTCATTGATCAGCTCGACCTTGATATCCGGATAGCGCGGCAAAAAAAAGTTGGCCAGGCGGGGCCACAGCGTGCTGCGGATGGCGTAATCGATGGCCGTAATCCGCACCGTTCCCATGGCTGATCGCGTAATTCGCCGAGGGCCAGCAGGTCAGCTTCGATGCCGTCAAATTCGGGCGCCAGCCGATCAATCAGCCGCTGGCCCGCCTCGGTGGGCGCCACATGACGCGTGCTGCGCGTCAATAGCTGCACGCCCAGCCGCGCTTCCAGCGCGCGCACGGTATGGCTCAAGGCGGGCTGGGTGACCCCTAGCCGCGCCGCCGCACGGGTAAAGCTACCTGCGCGGACTACCGCAAAAAACGCCGGCAAGTCAGCAAAGTGATCGCGCGCCATTGATGAATTCCTTTGATAAGTGCTTGCCCATTTTAGCGTCTAGTAAGGGTAACGCGGCGCGCATAAAGTGCAAGCCCGTCCCTTGCCGCTGGAGCGCCCATGCCCGCAACCTTTGATCCTTCTCCAGCGTCGCCGGCACTGGCCACGCTGATTGCGCCGGTGATGGCGATCATTTTTTGCCGGATTCTTGATCATCGGCCTGGCGCTGCCGGTACTGCCGCGCTATGTGCACGGCGCGCTGGGCTTTGGTTCAGTCGCGGTGGGATGGGTGACGGGCGCCCAGTTCACCGCTTCGCTGCTGCTGCGTTTGCCCGCGGCCGTTATGCCGATCGCCACGGCGGCAAGCGCGCAATCCAGCTCGGTCTGCTCTGGGCGCTGGCGGGCGGTTGTCTCTATCTCAGCGCATGGGCCAGCCCCGCCCACCCGCTGGCGCTGGCGCTGTTGCTGGCCGGACGCGGCGTGATGGGCGGCGCCGAAAGTCTGATGATTACCGGC
>BBFD01000479.1 GCA_001313065.1 Silvimonas sp. JCM 19000 | reverse complement strand
TCATCCCGGCCGCCCCGGCGCCCACCACCACTACATCGACTTGCTTTACTGACATCGTTGTCCTCGCTTTTACCAGCGGGATTGTACAGGTCAGTGGCTTGTGTGGTTTTGCCATGCCGGGTGCGGCGCGCAGCCGGCATCGGGCGGCTTAAAAGTAGACGATGCCCATGGCGCGTTTTACCGCATCCAATGTTGCGGCGGTTTGCTCGCGCGCCTTATCCGTACCGGCACGCAATATGCCCATCACATGCTCCGGATCCGCCGCCAGTTGTTCGCGGCGCGCGCGGATCGGGGCCAGCAACGTTTGCAGGATTTCTTCCAGGCGGCGTTTGATCACCATATCGCCGAGGCCACCGCGACGGTAATGCGCTTTCAGTTCTTCAACGGCGGCGGTATCCGGGTCAAAGATATCCAGATAGGTAAACACCACATTGCCTTCCACCTGGCCCGGGTCAGCCACGCGCAGGTGGTTGGGGTCGGTGTACATCATCTTGACGGCCTTGGTGATGTCCTCGGCCGAAGCGCCCAGCGTCAGCGAGTTGCCTAGCGATTTGGACATCTTGGCCTTGCCGTCGATGCCGGGCAGACGCGCGCCGTTTTCCGGCACCAGCGCGCGGCATTCCACCAGAATCTCCTGGTTAACGCTGGCGTTGAACTTGCGCACCACTTCATTGGTTTGCTCGATCATCGGAATCTGATCGGCGCCCACCGGCACCACGGTGGCCTTGAAGGCGCTGATGTCGGCCGCTTGCGCCACCGGATACGTCATAAAGCCGGACGGAATATCGCGCTCAAAGCCGCGCAGTTTGATTTCGTCTTGATGGTGGGGTTGCGCTCCAGGCGCGACACGGTCACCAGGTTCAGGTAGTACGAAAACAGCTCGGGCAGTTCCGGCACCAGGCTCTGGATAAAGATGGTGGATTTGGCCGGATCTATGCCCGCCGCCAGATAATCGAGCGCCACTTGCAGCACGTTATCGCGCACTTTGACGTAATTGCCCATGTTGTCGGTCAGCGCTTGCGCGTCGGCCAGCAGCAAATACTGGCGGCACACGTCTTGCAGCTTGATGCGGTTTTGCAAAGAACCGACGTAATGGCCAAGGTGCAGCGGGCCGGTGGTGCGGTCACCGGTCAGGATAATGTCTTGCGATGTAACGGCTTGCGTGCTCATGGGAGATCTCGGATAAAAAAAATATTGGCCGCCCGGCGGGGCCAGGTAGTTTGGCGGCGGGCCGTCAGCCGGTCAAGCCGCCCGGTCAGGCCGTGCCGCGTGAGCTACAATCCGGGCCTGTTTGATGGAGAAATCACTATGGCCGACGCCCTCTGATCCGCCGTGTTAGCCCCGAAGGCAAGGTCAAGTCCGGGCGCTTGCAGGCAAAGAGCCTCTACGCCACGCCCGAGGCGGTGCTGACCTTCTGGTTCGGCTGTCCCGATGACCCCGATTACGGCCAGAACAAAGCACGCTGGTGGACCGCCGATGACGCCTTCGACGCCGCGGTACGCCGTCATTTTCTGACCACATGGCAGGCGGCGGGCAAAGGCAAGCTGGATGGCTGGGCCGTGGATGCACGCGGCACGCTGGCGTTGATATTGGTGCTGGACCAGTTCAGCCGCAATCTGCAACGCGGCAGCGCCGCCACCTATGCGCATGACGCCAGCGCCTTGCAGTGGGCGCTGCATGCCATTGCCCAAGGATGGGATCAGCAATTGCCGCTGTTGCAACGCGCCTTTTTATATCTGCCGCTGGAACATGCCGAAGACGTCGCCTGCAACGTCAGGCGCTGGAATTGTTTACGCCCTATCGCGATGTAGCCGGGCTGGAAAACTTCTATACCTCGGCCGTTACGCATTGCGATGTGGTCACGCGCTTTGGCCGCTTTCCGCATCGCAACGCGCTCTTCGGCCGCAGCAGCACGCCAGAAGAACTGGCGTATCTGGCCGCAAACCCGCGCGGCTATTAACGGGCCGCCACCATCAATCGATGGCCAGGCCGCGTTGTTCGGCTTGCTGATGGCGCTGCTGTTCCTGCATCACCACCGCGCCCAGCTCGCGTTTCAGTTCGTTAAAACCGGCCGAGCTGCTATCGCGCGGGCGTGGCAAAGCGATGGGCAGATCCAGCTTGATAGTGCCGGGGCGATAAGTCAGCACCACCACGCGATCAGCCAGATAAATCGCCTCATCGATGCTGTGCGTGACAAACAGCACCGTCTTTTGCCATTGCGCCTGGATTTGCAGCAACTCGTCTTGCAGGCTGCGCCGCGTTAACGCATCCAGCGCGCCAAACGGTTCGTCCATCAACAGGATGGGTGAATCCAGCGCCAGAATGCGCGCGATGGCCACGCGCTGGCGCATGCCGCCGGACAGATCCTTGGGATAGCGCAGGCGGAATTCGCTCAGGCCCAGCGTCTGCAGCAAGCGCTCGACCGTGGCGGTGCGCTCGGCGACGGGCGTATGGCGAATCTTGAGGCCAAAGCCGATGTTGTCCTCCACCGTCATCCACGGAAACAAAGC
>BBFD01000478.1 GCA_001313065.1 Silvimonas sp. JCM 19000 | reverse complement strand
ACAAACCGCTTAAAAACAATGCATAGGGTGGTCAAGACCCACCCTTCAAAGTGGCACGCCAGGATCGCAGCACGTTGATCTGGCTTTGAATGGTGGGTCTCGACCCACCCTATGCGATAGCGTGGTGGCTTTTGGCTTACGTGCCGAGCTGCACCGCCTCCACCGCATCCATCACCCTTGCCGAATACACCAGCGCCGCACCGGCGTTCAGCGCCACCGCCACACCCAGCGCTTCCGAGATTTCTTCCTTCGACGCGCCATGCTTCAGCGCTTCCGCCGTGTGCACGGTAATGCAACCATCGCAGCGGGTAGTGACCGCCACCGCCAGCGCGATCAGCTCGCGCGTTTTGGCATCCAGATGATTGGTTTTTTTGCCCCGCACCCGACAAGGTCTGGTAACCCTTGACGGTGTCGGGCGAGAGGGCGGCAATTTCGCCGATGCGTTTGAACAGCGCCTTGCGGTAGTCATTCCATGCCAACATGATTTGAGCTCCATCGTGGGGGGAACTGACCCGTCCACGCGGCGCGGGTCCGGCCTAGTCTGGCCCCTTCAACACGGCTTTGGAATGACCGCTCACCGGCTGCATGTTGCGCCGCGCCAGTTGCGGCCAGACGACGCTTTCGGCGATATTGGCGGCTGCCTTGCAACCTGCCGGAAACCGCGCCATGCCCCGCACCGAACTATTGATTATCGATCCGCAAAATGACTTCTGTGACCAGCCCGACGCCGCCCTGCCCGTGCCGGGTGCCATGGCCGATCTGGGGCGGCTGGCGCAGTTGATCGAGCAATACGGCAGCGCGCTCGAAGGCATTACCGTCACCCTCGATTCGCACCATCTGTATGACATCGCCCACCCTGCTTATTGGCAAGACGCCCACGGCCACGCCCCCGCGCCGTTTACCGGCATTACGCTGCAGGATATCGACCATGGTCACTGGCGCCCGCGCCGCACCGACAAATTGGCCTATGTGCGGGACTACCTTGCAGCCGTGCCTTTGCTGATCTGGCCGCCACATTGTCTGGTTGGTACATGGGGCCATGGCATTCCGGATGTTTTGCGCGCGGCGTTGGATGCCTATGAACAGACCACGCTGACGCCGGTGAACTATCAGTTCAAAGGCTTAATCCGGATACCGAACATTTTTTCCGCCTATGAGGCCGAT
The DNA here is from genome assembly GCA_001313065.1 of Silvimonas sp. JCM 19000. The sequence goes on along the minus strand of BBFD01000478.1, from coordinate 1,346 downwards.
CTGCCGCTGGCCGACGATGTCCAGACCCAATTCAATCCGGCGCAAACGCAGCGCCTGCGTGCCGCCGATGTCATTCTGGTGGGCGGCGAAGCGCTATCGCATTGCGTGGCCAGTTCGGTACGCACGCTGGTCAAACATCTGGGCCCGGATTTCGCCCGCAAACTGGTGCTGCTGACCGACTGTGCCAGCCCGGTCACCGGCTTTGAGGCACAAGGCCAGATCTTTTTTTGCAGGACATGGCCGCGCTGGGCGCAAGGCTGTGCCGCAGCACCGAGTGGCTGGCCGCGCAGCACGTCTAAGACCGGCGCTAACAAACAGCACGGTATGTGCTTGTTTTTTTAATCATTTTCTACTGGACAAGCCACAAGCCTCCACTGGTCAGACTGACACCGACAAAGCGCGCTTGCCCACGCCGTGCATGCCCTAGTCTGAGGGCTGAGCGCAGGCATCCGCCTGTGTGTGGCGGGAGGCGTGATCATGCTGGCTTGGGGCAAAAAAGTATCGGCGGACTTTGCAAATCGGGTAACGCAGATCGGCAGCAATCTGGGGGTTGATCCGAACTTTTTTTTGATGGCCTGCATGGCATTTGAGTCGGGCGAGAGCTTTAGCGCTCGGTACGTAATGCGGCGGGCAGCGGTGCGGTCGGGCTGATCCAGTTCATGCCCACCACCGCGCAGGCGTTGGGCACCAGCACGGATCAACTGGCCGCCATGAGCAATGTGCAGCAGCTCGATTTTGTCGAGAAATATTTTCTGCCCAGCAAAGGCCGGCTGCAGTCGCTCGAAGACGTCTACATGGCCATCCTCTGGCCCGCCGCCATTGGCAAACCGCTAGATTATGTGTTGTTCGACAAGAACGACGCGGCCCATCCCAAACGCTATGTGCAGAACGCCGGGCTGGATCTGGACAAGAACGGCCAGATCACCAAAGGCGAAACCGCCAGCAAAATCCGCGACAAGCTGAACAAAGGCCTGCTGCCGGACAACGCTGGCTAAGGTTGGCGCCATGGCTCGCTATTTGATACCAGCGCTGCTCTGTGCCGCGCTGGCGGGGACGGCTTGTACCCAGGACAAGGCCAATGCCGTGCTGGCAACCGCACAAAGCTTTGCCGCCACCGCGCAACAAGCGCTGGATGCCTACGCGCAATTGTTTGCGCAATACAACGCGCCCGCGCCAACCACGGCAGATGCCCAGTTCAAGCTGTTGTATTCCGCGGTCGCCAGCCGCGGGATGCAGGCCGCGCAGTTTGCTGATGCGGTCGGTACGCTGGGCCAGCTGCAGCCCGCGGCGGCACAGCAGCACATCCAGCAACGCTTGATCAACTGGGTGCCAGTTACCGCTTGTTG
>BBFD01000477.1 GCA_001313065.1 Silvimonas sp. JCM 19000 | reverse complement strand
CTCGATCACCGACCGCATCGCGCACATCGTGCTGCACGATCCGCTGGGCTGGCGCTGGACTGCGGTGTTTGGCGTAGCAGCCTGGGCGTGTTGATGTTTGTGGTAGCCACGGCCTATTTGTTTGCCGTGGGCGTGGGCATCTGGGGCGTCGATATGCCGGTGGCGTGGGGCTTTGCGCTCACCAACTTTGTCTGGTGGATCGGCATTGGTCATGCCGGCACGTTTATCTCGGCCGTGCTGCTGTTGCTGCGGCAAAAAAATGGCGCACCTCAATCAACCGCTTTGCCGAAGCCATGACGTTGTTTGCCGCCTCGATTGCCGGGCTGTTTCCCATCCTGCATCTGGGGCGGCCGTGGTTCTTTTACTGGCTGGTGCCGTACCCCAACAAGATGACGCTGTGGCCGCAATGGCGCAGCCGCTGATCTGGGATTTCTTTGCCATCTCCACCTATCTGACCGTGTCTTTGCTGTTCTGGTACGTCGGTTGATTCCGGATCTGGCGGCCTTGCGCGACAAGACCCACAACCGACGCAAGCAATTCTGGTACGGCTTGTTTGCGCTGGGCTGGCGCGGCGAAACGCGGCAGTGGGTCAGCTTTAACCGTACGTACTGGCTGCTGGCCGGGCTGGCGACGCCGCTGGTGGTGTCGGTGCACACCATCGTGGCGATGGATTTTGCCATCGGCAACACGCCCGGCTATCACTCGACTTTGTTCCCACCGTACTTTGTGGCCGGGGCGCTGTTCTCAGGCTTTGCCATGGTGATTACGCTGGCGATTCCGCTGCGCGCCGCCTTCAAACTGCAGGCGTTTATCACGCCCACGCATCTGGCCAACGCCGCCAAGGTGGTGCTGGCCACTGGCTGCATCGTCGGTTACGGCTACATCACCGAAACCTTTACCGCGTTTTACAGCGGCAATGAATACGAACGCGCGATGACGCTGGACCGCGCCATCGGCACTTACGCGCCGCTGTTCTGGCTGATGCTGTTATGCAATGTGGCCGTGCCGCAATTGCTGTGGCTGCGCCGCGTGCGGCATCACATTCCGGCGCTGTTGACCATCAGCATTCTGGTCAACGTGGGCATGTGGCTGGAGCGTTTCATCATCGTTACGCAAAGCCTGCATCGCGATTTTTTTGCCCTCCAGTTGGGGCAGTTACACGCCCACACGCTGGGACGTGATGTTGTATGTCGGCTCGATTGCGCTGTTTGTGTTTTTTTGTTCATGCTGTTTATCCGCTTCTTGCCACTGATTTCGATGGCTGAAATGCGCGAGCTGGTGCAAGAGGAGAAACAGCCATGAGCGGCTTTGGCTATCTGGTGGGCCTGCACAGCGCCGACGCCTGGTGGAGGCGGTCAAGGCGGCCAAGGCGGCGGGCTTTGTGCGCATCGATACCTTTACGCCGCAAGCCATCGAAGAACTGGAACAACTGTTGCCCTCGCCCAACCGGGTGCCGTTGCTGACTTTGCTCGGTGGCATCGTCGGCGGCGCGGCGGGTTATCTGATGCAGTGGTATTCGGCCACCCAGGCCTACGCCATCAATGTAGGCGGGCGGCCGCTGCACAGCTGGCCGTCGTTTATTCCGATTACGTTTGAGACCACGGTGCTGGGTGCGGCGCTGGCGGCGGTGGCGGCGTTTTTTGTGGGGCAGCGGGCTGCCGCGCTTGCATCATCCGTTGTTTGATATTGACGCGTTTGCGCTGGCCAGCAGCCGCCGCTTTTTTTATCTGCATCCGCGCGCAAGACCCCAACGCCGATCAAGCCGAGGCATGGCTGCAAACGCTGGGCCAGCCGGTGTACGAGGTCAAACAATGACGCGCCTGCTGTGGCTCTGTCTCGTCCTGGCGGCCTTGCTGTGCGGCTGCGAAAAAAAAGCCAAACAGGATATGTACGACCAGGCGCGCTACAAGGCGTATGCCTCGTCGCCGCTGTGGGCCGATGGCACTTCGGCACGCACCGCCCCGGCGCATACCGTGGTGGCGGCGGCTGGGGATAGCGCGGGCAGCTCATCCGGCGGCAAAGCGCAGTGCTGGATACGGCACAGCCCGCGCTAACGCCAGCCTTGTTACGTCAGGGCCAGCAACGCTACGACATCTTCTGCGCGCCGTGCCACAGCGTGGTGGGGGATGGCGACGGCTACGTGGTGCGGCGCGGTTTTCCCCGGCCGCAGAGTCTGCATAGCGAGCGCTTGCGCCAGCTGGACGACGCCAGCCTGTATCGCATCATCAGCGATGGGTATGGCGTGATGCTGCCATTTGCCAGCCGCTTGAATCCGCAAGAACGTTGGGCGACGGTGGCGTATATCCGCGCGCTGCAGCTCAGCCAGCACGCATCGGTCGCGCAATTGCCGCCCGCGCTGCGCCAGACCGTGGAGGCCGCGCGATGAAGTCACCGTTATGGTCTTTGGCGGTGTTGCTGGCGCTGGCCGTGTTGCTGTTTGCGCTGGATGCGCATGGCTTCTGGCTGGCGTGGCTGGTGGCGTGGTGGCTGGCGCTGGGCGTATCGCTGGGTTGCCTGGCCAATCTGTGCCTGCATGAT
>BBFD01000476.1 GCA_001313065.1 Silvimonas sp. JCM 19000 | reverse complement strand
CACGCGGCGCCTGGCTGCATGGGCCTCACCCACGCTGGGCTTGCTGGCATTGCTCTACGCGGGCGCGTCCTGGCACACCCACCGGCCAGCGCCGCTCAGCACGATGCCGGACTGGACTGAAACCGACATTGCGCGCGCGGTGCTACAACAGTTGCCACCCCAGGACAGCGCGCTGCCGGAGCGCTTGCGCCAGCTTTCGCTGGTGCTGGCACAACATCCAGGCCAGGCGGTACAGCGGCTGGAATGGCAGCAGAGCTGGGGCAGGCAGGCCCATGTGCAGCTCAGCTTCAGCACCGATGTGGATAACGGCATGACCGGGGCGCTCGAGCCCGATGCCGCATGGTTTGCCGAAACGCCATGGCAATTGCTGCCAGCCTCCAACCGGGCGCTGTGGCAATTGCAGATACGCGCGGAGGCCACGCCATGAACGGCCGGCTTGATCTGGCCAGCCACCTGTTGCTACACGGCGCGGCCTTGTTATTGGCGATTGCCGTGGCGACCCGACCGGACCCGCCAGGCACGCTGCTGGCGCGCACACCCGCCAGGCTAACGCTGCAACAGCAAAACTGGCTGCACTACCTGGCGCAGCGCCAGGCGTTGCAGGTTCTCGATCTGCAGCGTTGGCAGCGCGAACTCACTGCGCAGGCTGGCTCAAGCTGGCGGCTGACTGAAGTCGCGCTGCGCGAGGTGCGCGGCCAGCCCACGCAAGGTTGGGTCGCCCAGCACATCGAAGCCACGCTCGCGCTGGAATTACACGATGAAACCGCGCTCGATCAACTTGAGCCCTGGCTCAAGCAATGGCCCGGCGCGCTGCATTGGTCGGATTGTGCGATGGAGCCGACTCCCTATGCACTGCAAGTGCGCTGCGTAGTGAACTGGCACGGCGTCACCCGGCTGGAGGCCAAATCATGAAGCCCGTCTTGTTGATCTTGCTGCTCGTGGCGATGCCCACGGCCAGCCAGTCGCTGCCGTGGGGACGCCTGTTTTCGGATGAGGCCCAGCGCCAGCAGGCCGAAGCGCCGCTACAGCAACGCTGGCGCCTTAGTGCCTGCGTGCACGCGCCGCGCTTGCGTCGCTGCTGGGTGGATGGCACGGCGGTGGCCAGCGCGCCCATCGAGGTGCGCGTGGGCGAAAGCTGGAGCTTGCAACCATGACGCAAGCGCCGAGGTATCAGCGCGGTGCGGTAGCGCTACTGGCCTTGCTGCTGCTCAGTCTGTTGGCAGGATGGCAGGTGGCGGGCCTGCCCCGGCAAACGCCGGTGGCGGCGCGCGAAGCCACCACGCGTAAAGCGCTGCAGCAAGCGCGTCAGATTCTGATCGACTGGGCGGTGCAACGGCGCGGTGTAAGTGGCAACGGCGTCAGCAATCTGGCTCGTCCCGGGGCATTGCCCTGCCCGGATTTGCATATTCCGGGCAGCGCCGCGGCGGGGTACGTGGGCAATGACAAAACCGCCAGCTGCAACAGTGCCGGGTCCAGACTGGGCCGGGTGCCGTGGCGCAGCCTGCAACAGCAAGCGCGTCCGGATAGTGCGGGCGAGACCTTATGGCTGGCGCTGGCCGAGCCTACCAGGACGGCAACAACACACCGCTTAATCCGGCAACCGCGGGCGTATGGCTTGATGCCTATGACCTGGTGGCGGGGGGTGGCACTGGCCAGCGCGATGATCCGGTGGTGGCGGTGCTGCTGGCCCCGGGCCATGCGCTCGCCGGGCAAACGCGTCATGCTGCGGCCGCCTTGCTCAAACCGGCTAACTATCTGGAAGCACTTGCCCAGTCCGGGCGTAGGTACAGCAATATCGAGCTGACGGCCGCACCCTTCACCCAGGCGACGTGGTCGATGCGCGCGGGCGGGTGCTTTTGAACGACCGCATCGCCGTCATCCGCCGCAGCGACTGATGCCACCTTTGCACGCCAGGGCCGTGCGTCACAGCATGCAATTGCTCAGTGCATGGCACAGCGCCTTTGGCCGCTTGCCCACGCCGGGTGACGACGCTTGCGCCGGTGCGCCGCTGGCGTCGAATCTGCTGGTTGAACGCCTGACCGGGCGTGTGCCCGCGTCCCTGCTGGTCGACAGCGCCTGGCTCTATCGCAACCGCTGGCACGCCCATCTGTATTACGCCACCAGCGCCACTGCGGGGCTGGCCACTTGCGCCCGCACATTGCGCTTGCGCATCGGTAGCCGCCAGTGGGATGCGGCCGCCATCCTCAGCACGCATCCCCCCGCTGGCCGCGGATGTGCGCGCAGGCGCTTATACCTTCGCCGCTGGCGCAGACCGCGTGGTTTATCGCTGGACCACACCGGAGGCAGCCGCGATGCGCCGCAATGGCTACTCACTCGTTGAACTGGCCATCGTGCTGGTGATCATCGGACTGATGCTGCAGGGCATGCTTGGCGCGGTGCAGACGCTGCGCCAGGGCGAACTGCGCCGGGCCGAGCGACGCCAGCAAGATCAGATCGGCCAGACCTTGCTGGCCTTTGCCGTACGCAATGGCCATTTGCCTTGCCCGGCCGCCCTGGCCGTGTCGCTGGGGCGGCAAGCTGGAAGCGCG
>BBFD01000475.1 GCA_001313065.1 Silvimonas sp. JCM 19000 | reverse complement strand
TGGTGCTCAGCCGCTCGATCAGCGCCGCATCGCCCAAGACCCGCGTCAGCTGCGCAAAAAACGCCAATATGCTCGTCACCCCGTGCCGCAATGCCGATGATAAGGCGGGCGCGCTCGCCGCTGGCGGTCCAGACCACGCCGGCGGGCACTTGCAGAATGGCGATACCGGTCTTTAGAACGAGGTCGCGCTCGGCCGGTGTGCCATGAGGAATGGCTACCCCAAGACCGAGCCAGGTATTGGCTTGTTGCTCGCGGCTGAGCATGCTGGCGGCGTAGTCGGCTTGGACATTGCCCGCGCGGTGTAACAATGCGGCCAGCATCTCGATCGCCTGTTCTTTGTGGCCAGGCGAGGCGGCCAGCTGGATGGATTCGGGACTTAAAGCTAGGGACATGGTGGGGCTCCGGTCAAAAAACGTCCCCATTTGGGTGGCAGCGTCAGCCGGGGTCAATAGGCCGTCAGCCCCTTTTCAGCTCGCCTTGATCCAGATCGAATCCGGCCGAAATTCGGCTTAAATAAAACCCTCACGCCGTGCGGGCACGCTCGTATAGTGACCGACGTCTTTTCTTGAGTTTGCGGAGTCCTGCAATGCCTAAAAAAAATGCCTTGTACGCCCAGTCCGGCGGCGTCACTGCCGTTATCAACGCCTCTGCCTGGGGGGTGATCAGCACCGCACAACAGCATCCCGACCGCATCGGCACGGTATTGCTGGCCCGCAATGGCATTCTTGGCGCGCTGCACGAAACGCTAATCGACGCGGCCAGCCTCAGCCCGACGCAATTGGCCGCATTGCCCAACACCCCGGCCGGCGCGTTTGGCTCTTGCCGCCACAAGCTGACCCAGGCGCAAGAGTTTGATCGGCTGGTGGCGTTGTTTGCTGCGCATGACATTGGCTACTTCTTTTATAACGGCGGGGGCGATTCTGCCGACACCTGCCTCAAGGTGGCCGAACTGGCGCGGCAGCGCGGGCTGGATCTGGTGGCCGTGCACGTGCCCAAGACGCTGGACAATGATTTGCCGCATACCGATTGCTCACCCGGCTTTGGCTCGGCCGCACGTTATATCGCCACCTCCGTGCGTGAGGCGGGGCTCGATGTGGCCTCAATGGCGAGCACCTCGACGCGGGTATTTGTGATGGAAGTGATGGGCCGCAATGCCGGTTGGCTAACGGCCGCAGCGGGGCTAGCGGCGGCCGATGCCAATACGCCGCCGCACCTGTTGCTGGTGCCGGAGCGCGTCTTTGATGCCGGGCATTTTCTGGATGAGGTACAAAAGACCGTGGCCCGGATAGGCTACTGCGTGGTGGTGGCCTCCGAAGGCTTGCGTGATGCCGACGGCAAGTTGCTGGCACAAAGCGGACGCACCGACGCGTTTGGCCATGCACAGCTGGGCGGTGTCGCGCCCCTGCTGGCGGGCATGGTTACGGACAAGCTGCAGCTCAAAGCACATTGGGCGGTGCCGGATTATCTGCAACGCGCCGGTCGCCATCTGGCGTCCGGTACCGATTTGCAGCAAGCCATCGCCGTGGGCCAGGCGGCGGTGCAGTTTGCGCTGCAAGGCAAGGCGTCGGTGATGGCCGCGATTGTGCGCGAGCAGGATGAACCGTATCGCTGGCATATCGACGCGGTGCCGCTCAATCAGGTGGCCAACCAGGAAAAGAAAATGCCGCGCGAGTTTCTCGACGCCAGCGGCTACCGCTTGACCGACGCAGCACGCGCCTACTTTGCACCGCTGATCCAGGGCGAGGCCCCCATCCCCTACATCGACGGTCTGCCCGCCCTGCCCGACCACCGCTACACCGACATTGCACAACGCCTGCCCAGCTACGAGCGTTTTACCGACCCCCATTGATCAATCCGGATCGATATCCGCGTTGCGCGCATAGGGTGGGTCTAACCCCACCCCATGCGCAGCCAGTTACACACGCGGGTTTACTGCGTGCCGTGCACGGTCTGGCGCAGACTGTTGCCCGCGTAGTCCTCCGGCGGGTTGCCCATGGCGTCGAACAAGGTTGCGGTATCGGCCAGGCGGGCGGCGCGGGCGCGGATGCTTTGCACTTGCGCGTTCTGATATTGCTGCCCTGCCGTGAGCGTGGCGTAGAACGGCAATGCGCCCAACTGATAACGCGCGGTGGTGTCGCTCGCGGTCTGCTGCGCCGCCGCCGCCGCGCGTTCGGTCTGGTTGAGCGTATTGGCATCCTCCTCCAGCGCAACCAGCGTATCGGCCACATTCTGGAACGCACTCAGCACAGTTTGCTTGTATTGCGACACCGCGGCCTGATAGCTCGCCTCGTATTGATGCTTGCGCGCCAGCAAGGCCCCACCGTGGAATATCGGCTGGGTCAACGACGCGCCCACCCCCCAGATCACCCCGGCTGGCGAGGTAAAGGTCGACCAGTCAAAACCACCACGACCATAGCTGGCCGACAAGGTGAGCGACGGAAACATCGACGCCGTCGCCGCCCCCGCCGCATCTGCTGCGGTGCGCACCGCGGCTTCGGCCGCCAGGATGTCCGGGCGCTGATGCAGCAATTCGGTCGGCACCGATACCGGTACTTCGGCC
>BBFD01000474.1 GCA_001313065.1 Silvimonas sp. JCM 19000 | reverse complement strand
CCGCCCAGTGCGCAACCGGAAAATCGGGATCGCGCAAGCGGTGCTCGATTTCGTCCGCAGCCGTGTCCGACAGCAGCATGGCCGCGTCCGCCTGCAAGCGCCCGCCCGCTTGCGCGAGAAACGCCGCCATGATTCGGGACTCGGCAGCGCTGGGATGAATGTCGATACCCAGCAGCTGGATGCGGTCCGCTGCAGTGGTGACCAGGTTATGCGCACGGATGGCGCGTAAAAAATCTCGACCGCCTTGCATATGCCACATCGGAACCGAGAAGTCGCGAAACACCTCATCCAGCTCTGCCAGTTGCCCGTTAACGTAGCGGTCCATTTGCAAACCCGCATAGAACGGCACTTCAAGCGCAATGCGGCGCAAGCCCAAGCTGGCATTAAGCGCCAATACCAGTTCGCGGCGTATTTCCCAGAAATCTCTCGCCCCGTGCGTCGCCTCGCCGATTCCGATTACGGTTTTGCCCTGCGCCCAATCCACCACGGGCGACCAGTCATGATGCTGCAACGGCACGGCATGGTTTTTAGAAATTCCTTCCAATCCCTGTCCAGCGAATCACGCGCGGCATCATTCATGTGCATGGTTTTATTCAAGTCATAGTGCGCGGCACTGCCGTCCCAGCTCGACACAATAATCTGATAGTCACCCGTCGCCGGCACCCGCTTACGCTGAATACGCCATCGATCCTCAAACAGCCCATTGATTGCGGGCGCCTCTTCCTGGCCGTCCGGACCGTACAGGTTTAAACGCACATATTTATTGGCACTTTCAACTTTCCATTCGACCAGCGCACCCGCAGTCAGAGGTACGCGATAGCAATGCGCGGCCGCAGGCTGCAATTCCATGTTTTTTTAAATCAGCCTGCCAATCCGCGCATTCCGCTGACCAGGCCGGAATCGCAGATAGAAATAGTGTTAACGCACAAAGCAAACACAATTTAAATTTGCTCATGCCGGTATTCCATTTGCTGCAGCAGTTCTGAACAGGCGCGATAATCGGCAAATAACAGCGACGCTTCTTCTACCCTCAATGTGGGCAAGGCGGATTGCAGTGCTGTTAAATCTCCAGTTTCTGCAAGACAACGTACATATAAACGTCGGCTTGCATCATCTTGGTCGCCCTTATTCGCATCGAGCGCCGCCCTGATCTGGCTAAGCGCGGACAAGTATTGCTCGCGCGCAGAAATATATTCCAGAGTCTGGCGCTGCCCGGCGCAATACTGCGGAGCTATATCATCGGGAATCTGCCGTAGCAGTTGCAATGCCCGATCCAGATCGCCCTGTAGCAATATCAATTCGGCCAGTTTTGAATACGACAGCGCAATATATTCGGCATCAGCCTGGTCTATGTGGCGCGATTGCCATTGTTGCAGCAGCGTATTGAATATTGCTTGCGCCTCGGCAAAACTCTCGCCAGATTCCCGCGCGTAATAAAACAAATCTCGGGCAAAGAAATAGCGCCAGCGCACCTCATCGGGCGTATCCCGCAACTGCAAACGGGAAAGTGCCAGATTCCGCGCGAGCTTGGCTTTGCTTAGCAACACCGGCGCAGCATAGCCATCGTGCTGCAACACGATAGAAGTTGCTGCCACTTGCGGCGGGGTGCCGCTTTCAAGCAATGGCCATTCATGCACCCGCCCGACATAAGCGATGCCGCAACCGGTGCGAAAAATGCGTGGCGAAGTGGTTCCGCCTTGCATTTCATCAGCGATGCGTACTTCCGCCGCGTCGAATCGGGAGCCATTTAACCTTGCCAGTTCGTGGCACAGAGAGCGCCTATCCTTTTCCAGCAAATACTCATCGGCATCGATAAATATCGCCCATTCGCATGTCGCTTGTGCCAGCGCGTAATTTCTGGCGGCGGAAAAGCTTTGTGCCCACGGATAATTGAATAGCTTGATCGGTGCCACAGAGAATGAATTAATAATCTTGAGCGTGTCATCAATCGATCCGGCATCAACAATTATGATCTCGTTCGCAATCGGGCAAATACTCTCGATCATCCGGCCGATACAACGCGCTTCATCACGTGCAATCACCAGAAAACTAATGGATGGCTGCGTATATGCGCCGCCCGCCGCGGGATGCCCATCAAAATTGATATTTTTTTCCATGCCCATGGCGGCAGCATCCCGATGACTAAATGCAGCAAGATAGCACCAAGTTTGCGTCACGAAAAAAATATGTGCGCGCTTGTCAGCAACGTCAATCAATTTGGATAAAACTATAAAGCCCATTCACCTGCGGCTGATGCAATGGAATGCACGCTGCTAGAAAATATAAATCGAATACTGAAACATAAGATCCGATGAATTATCGTATATGCCTAGATTTAATTACGTGAATAAAAGTAAACCTGGCAGCCATGGATTTTCGAATACTCTCATACGCCCGCATGGCTGGATCAGTTACAACAGGCTGCCACGCAAACAGTGCGCGCGGCATCCTCTCCAACAAACACAGGGCAATCGAAATGCGAGAATTAACTGCAGCAGAGTGTGAGAAAGTTGCTGGCGCGGCTTATCCGGTGCCGGCAGTTACGGCGGTGGCTACGGTGCGCACGGTCTGGG
>BBFD01000473.1 GCA_001313065.1 Silvimonas sp. JCM 19000 | reverse complement strand
CGCCGCTTGATGCATCGCCAGCAAATCGGCGATCGGCCACTCGGGCGATGCCACCAGCGCTACCGCTGGCGCAAAGCGCACCCGCTGCTGCGCAAACTGTTCCGGCGTCAGCGTTTGCAGCTGCGCCACGGCAAATGGCGCGCAATCGGGCGCATGCCATGCCCGATGCAAAGCCAATCCACCCGTGCCACATCGGCCAGATACGGCACGCTACGCGCAGGTTCAAACGTGGCAATAAACGCCGCCAGCTGCGCGCCGTCGTCATGCAGATTGGCCGAAGTGGCCGGCGTGGCCCGCACATACGCGCGCGCCATGCCGTTAAAGAACTCAGCGCCGACCAGCTCCGCCACCTGGGCAAAGGTCGCGCGCAGGGCGTTAATGCGATTGAGCCGCACATTGTTGCGATAGACATCCAGCCGCGGCGCGCTGGCCGTGCTGACGCCGGCAGGCACAAATCCAGCATCGTTAAAGGCATAGGCCAATTCGGCGAGGGCGGCGGCGTAACTCAACATGGCTGCGGCTCCATGTGCGCCTCGGCCACCACCGCCTGGATTGCGGCATATTCGCCCAGCAACGCGGCCAAGGGCGGCAGATTGCTATCGCGTTCCAGCAATACCGGTTGCGGGCCAAAGCGCTGCAAAGCCACTCGCAACAGCGCCATCACTTCGGCACTGACCGGCGCGCCGTGGGTATCGATGGCGCAACCGTCCACCATTTCATAACCGGCCACATGGATTTCGCCGACCACGTCGCGCGGCAACGCCGCCATCTCCTCTTGCGGGTCCAATCCCAGGTTGAGCGCATTCACCCGCAGATTGTTCAGATCCAGCAGCACGCCACAGCCGGTGCGCCGCGCGACTTGCGCCAGCAATTCGGCCTCGCTGCACACCGCATCACGCATCTCGATATACGTGGAAACGTTCTCCAGCAAAATCGTGCGCCCCAAGGCCTGCTGCACCTGGTCGATGCGCTGGCACAGCAAGTCCAGTGCGCCGTGCAAACGCGGCACCGGCAGCAAATCGGGAAAGAACTGCCCGGCGTGGCGATTCCACGCCAGATGCTCGGAGACGCGCACCGGCTCGATGCGCCGGACCAGCTCGCCTAATTGCGCCAGATGCTGCGCATCCAGTGGGTCGACACTGCCCAGCCCCAGCCCGACACCATGCAGGCTGACCGGATACTGCGCGCGGATTTGCTCCAACGCGGCAATCGGCGCGCCGCCGCCAAAGTAGTTTTCGCTATGCACTTCCCACCAGCCCACCGCAGGCCGCAGGCGTAGCACGTCGGCCACATGCGGCGAACGCAGGCCCAGGCCGGTCAATAAATCAGATTGATGCATCACGTGTGCTCCCAAGCAACGCGGCGCGCAGCGGCCAGCCTGATACCGGCCGCTGCACTGCGCGCTTAACCGGCCTTGAGGCTGCCGCCCATTTTGGCGCAGGTGCCCGCCGGTACGGCCTTGAACTCGGCTTTGTCATTGTCTTTGCTGGCCTGGCCCGCGCAGGCATGGTCGTTGCCCTTGCAGTCGTTCTGGCCGGCTTTGGCCACGCCGTAACACTTCTCCATATCGGCGGCCAATACCGGGGCGGACAGTGCGCTGCCGAGGATGGCGGCGAGGGCGGATGCGGCGAGTAATTGCTTGTTCATGGTGATCTCCAGTCTGTGGGTACAAGGGTTGCGCGAAAGCAAAAAATGGCCTCGCTACAGACTGAGTCGGCGCAGCGCGCCGGATATGACAACACTTTGCAAAATATTTTTTTTGCGCGGTGTACGCGGGGTTCTGCCGGGCGCGGGCATTCTGCGAGGCCGCCCACTATGCTTAGGTGCAGAACAACGCCCGGCGCCCCGCCCCAATAGGCTGCAGGCGCGCCGCCCCACAGGATGCCCGGCATGACTTTGCGTAATCGTTTGATCCTGATCGCCTGCCTGATGCTGGCGGTCTGTCTGGTTTTCATTGCCGACAATCTGTACGGCCTGCAGCGGCTGGGCGCGCTACAGGATGAAGGCAACGACGCCGCCGCCCATGCCGGCTTTGTCCAGCGCAGCGCCGGGCTGGGTGCCGATCTGTATCAGATCATTGCCGACGCCGTGATCAACCACAACATGGCCGATTCGGATCGGGACTGGGCTGCCGCCAAAACCAACGCCAGCAAAACCCTGCAGCAAGCCGCCAGTTACGCCATTACCCCCGCAGCGCAACAGGCGGCGCAACAGGCGCAGGCGGCGCTCGACCGTTATATCGATACCTATGAAAAACGCTACCGCCCTTTGCTGGCGGCCGAGCCGATGGATTTTGCCGCTATCCGCAGCGTGGATAACGATATCGATGGCATACGCGACGAGTTGCAAAAAAAATCTGGATGTGGTCGCCAAATCGTTGGTCGATGATGCGATCGCGGCCGATCAGCATTTTGATGGGGCGCGTCGGCAGATGGTGTTGCAGAGCGTGTTGATCAGCGTGGTGGCGCTGGCGGTGCTGGGGGTGTTGCTATGGCTTACCGGCGGCGCGATTTTTTTTCGGCAACTGGGTGGCGAGCCAGCGCACGCGGCGTCGATTGCGCGGCAAGTGGCGGCGGGCA
>BBFD01000472.1 GCA_001313065.1 Silvimonas sp. JCM 19000 | reverse complement strand
GGAAAATCGCGCTCGCGTTAAGCGTGCATGCGCTGCGCTGGCTAACGTCGGGCTCGGCTATTTGAAGTCGGGCCGCGGCGTGTCCGGACCATCGGGTGGCAATTGCGGCAGCTCGCGCGCGCTGGCGGGCACGGCGCCGTTCAGGCTGGTCAGAAACGCCTGGATGTTGTCGATATCCGTCGCGCTAAGCTCAGTGCCCAGCTGGGTCTGCCCCATAATGCGGATCGCATCGCGCAAGGACCAGACGCTGCCATCATGAAAATACGGCGCGGTTTGTGCCACATTGCGCAGGCTGGGCACTTTGAAGATGTCCCGGTCCGCCGCCTTTTTTTTGCTCACTTCTGCCACGCCGTGATCACGCCCCTTGCTGCCGGTGTATTGCCAGTAGGGCCCCTTGCCAGGCCAAATTTCATGAATTGCGTGCCGCCCAATGCCACGCCGCCATGGCAGGCAATGCAGCCACTATCCATAAAGCGGCGCAAGCCGGCTTGTTCGGTCTCGGTCAGGGCGGCGGGGTTGCTGCTCAGATATTCATCAAAGCGCGACGGTGTGACCAGGGTGCGCTCAAAGCTGGCGATGGCGCTGGCGATATTGTCGTACGACACCGCGCTCTTGCTGGCCGGAAACGCTTGGCAAACAATGGCGGGTAAGCGGGGATGGAGTTGATCCGGCGCACGGCGGTGCTGGGGTCAGCCAGCGCCATTTCAACCGGGTTGGTGATCGGCCCCTTGGCCTGGTCCTCCAGCGTGACCGCACGGCCATCCCAGAACTGCTTGCTGTGGTAGGTGGCATTCAGCACGGTGGGTGAATTGCGGCTGCCCGGCTTCCAGCGGTGGCCCAGCGAAACCGGCGTGTTATCAACGCCCGCACGCGCCAGGTTGTGGCAGCTGTTACAGCTGAGCGTGCCGGAGCGCGACAGCCGTGCATCAAAGAACAACATCTTGCCCAAGGCAATGCGGCCGGTCGGATCAGGATTCGGCGTGGCATGGATCGGTTTGAAGATGGCTTGCGCCTGTTTGCGCAGGGCGGGGTCGGGCGAGGCCGGCGCGCCGTTGGCGTGGGCTTGCAGCAGCAAGCCACAGCCCAGCGCGATGACAATAAACAGATGAAACAGCGGTCGATCAAACAGCATGTGAACCTCGGGGGCGGGGCGGAGAAATGGGCCATTACAGCCCGCCACGCCGCCTTGCCGTTTGATCGATATCAGCCGTTACGCAATTATTTGCAAGCTGCAAGCATCTCCGGCTCAACGCCAGCGGCGGGCACCGGATAAAACTGTGCCAGCGTCTGACCGAGCAGCTGTAAACCAAGACGGATTTCCTCGGCGGTGCTGTTCAGCGCGGGCATGATGCGCAGGCAGTGATTACGCGGATGGTTGATCAGCAAGCCGTTGTCGCGCGCGGCTTCCATAACGCTTCGGCGCGCTCGTCGCCCAGTTCCAGCGCCCACAGCAAACCGGCGCCACGCACTTCCCCCAGACCGAAGCGCGTGCTTAGTTCCTGCAAGCCGCGCTGTAACTGCGCACCGCGCTCGCGCACATTGGCCAGGAATTCCGGTTGCGCCACGTGTTGCATCACTGCCAGACCGACCGCCGCAGTCAAAGGATTGCCGCAAAACGTGCCACCCTGGTCGCCATAGGCAAAGACGCTGCAATGCGCTTTGGCCAGCAGGGCAGAAATCGGCACGCCCGCGCCAGGCCTTTGCCCAGCGTGATGATATCGGGCTCGATGCCGCTGCTTTGATAGGCAAACAAGGGGCCGGTGCGGCCACAACCGGTTTGCACTTCATCAAGGATCAGCAGCAGATGGTGTTGGTCGCACAGGGCGCGCAGCGCTTGCAGAAAGGCGGGCGTGGCAGGATTAACGCCGCCTTCACCCTGAATGGGTTCCAGCATGATGCCAACCGTTTGCGGGCCGATCAGCCGTCGCACGCTCTCGATATCGTTGAGCGTGGCTTTGGGGAAGCCAGGCACTTGTGGCGGAAAATAAACATCCCAGCCGGGCTTGCCGGAGGCCGACATGGCCGCGATGGTGCGGCCGTGAAACGCACTGCTGAAGGTGATGATTTCATAAGCGCCGTCCTTATGCAGACGGCCCCATTTGCGCGCTAGTTTGATGGCGCCTTCGTTGGCTTCAGCGCCGGTATTGGCCAGAAAAAAACCTGGTCCATGCAGCTATGGTCGACCAGCCATTGCGCCAGTTGCGTGGCGGGCGTGTTGTTGAAGGCCGGGCTGGGCGTGATCAAGGTCATGGCCTGGCGTTGCAGCGCGTCTGCCACCAGTCTGGGGGCGTGGCCGAGACTGTTGACCGCCCAGCCTTGTAACCAGTCCAGCCAGGCTCGCCCCGCCGCGTCATACAGCCACGCGCCTTCGCCACGCTCGAATTGCAGCTGGGGACGGGGGGTGATGGACATCAGCGGATTGGGCTGGCTGGTCATGCTGGTTTACTCCTTGGGGTCGGATGCCGGTAACGCCGGCGAAAAAAAAAACGGGCCGCGAAGTATTTCGCGCCCGTTGGTCTGGTGTGTGTTTTCTGGAGCAGGGTTGCCTCAGGGCAACGGTCCTTGTCACACGCCCATG
>BBFD01000471.1 GCA_001313065.1 Silvimonas sp. JCM 19000 | reverse complement strand
CGCAGGCCAGCGCCGCCCAGGCCGTCGCCCTGGCGCGACGCGAGCAAGAAATTGATCTGCTGGGCGCTTTGCTGATCGAGCAAGGCATGTTGGCGCTTAATCGCGGCGATCAGACCATGGCGCAAGATATCCTGCAAGAAGCCGTGCGGGTGTTGGGGCGTGGCAAGCACGAGCGCGAACATGTACGCGCGCTGCATGCGCTGGGACTGGCCTTGTATACGCGCGGTGAATATCTGCAGGCGCTGGATACCTGGCTTAAAGGCATGGAACTGGCGGTGGCCGAGGATCTGCGCGAAGACTGCGCGCGCGCCTGGGTGGGCGTGGGCAAGGTTTATCACGCCTTCGGTCATACCCAGAGCGCGCTGCATTTTCATGAGCAGGCGTGGCAACTGGCAGAACGCGTGGGCGATCCCACCTTGTCGTGCGAAGTGGCGATCAATCTGGCTTCCACCGCCTATCGTTTGCATCATCTGGACGACGCGCTGCACTACCTCGGCCTGGCCGACGCATGGCTGCAAGGCGCAGTGCAGCACCCGCTGTGGTCGGCTGAAGTGCTGTCGTATTACGGCTGATCTATTTTGAGCAGCACGATTACGCCAAGGCAGAAGCCGCGCTCAACAACGCGCGTGCACTGAATCAGCACCATCGCAATCTTTGGGGCGAAGGCCATGTGCTGCTGCATCTGGGCCGCACTTACCACCAATTGCACCGCCTGCCCGAAGCGCTGGATTGCCTGCAGCAGGCCAATGAGATTGCGGTGCGCGGCGGCCTGGGGCATCTGGTGCAACAAGCGGAAGGCCTGTTGGCGCAGATCAGTATGGAAACCGGCGACTACCACCAGGCACTGGCGCACCAGAAACGCCTGCACGCCAGCGTGATCGCCACCCACCAGGACGAAGGCCAGACCATGCGGCTATCGCGCGCCAACGAAAAAACGCCTGGCGCAGCTGGAACATCAACTCTCGGTAGAACGCATCCGCTTGCAGTTCAACCAGCTATAGGGTGGGTCAAGACCCACCCTGCAAAGCCGACGAGACGTGCCACAAAGCGCGCGCCACCCTGGCGCGTCCGGCCACTTTGGACGGTGGGTCTTGACCCACCCTATGCGGCATCAGTTCGGTGCACGGCGCATCTGTCGTCGTTCATCGCGGTGCAAGTTGTCTGTAAACCGCGTCAGCGTTTTCGCACAAACCAAACAAATTCCCTTTTAAATCAAAGCCATCATTCCGCTGGCATGCGCCTTGCTCTAGTTCCATCACGTATGTATACAAGATGGAATACAAACATGAGCGCAACGGTACTTCCGCAATCGGGCTGGACACTCGAAGAATGGCAAGCCGCCTATCGCAACGGTCTGGCCGTTGACACCGCGCTGCGCCATGTATTGGCCCGCTGCTCCGCCAGCGACGTCGCCTGGATTTCGCTGGCCACGCCCGAGCAGATCGCCATCCAGTTGCATCAGCTGCAAGTGCGCCTGGCCGCAGTGGTGGGGATCGTAGCCAGCTGCCTTTGTATGGCATTCCGTTTGCCGTCAAAGACAATATCGATGTGGCCGGTTTTTTCCTCGACCGCCGCTTGCCCCGAATTTGCGTTTGAGCCCAAAAAAAGCACGCCACGGTTATCCAGCAGCTCACCGATGCCGGCGCGATTGTGCTGGGCAAAACCAATCTTGATCAGTTTGCTACCGGCCTCAACGGCACGCGTTCGCCGTATGGCCCGGTGCCCAATGTGTTTAATCCGCGCTATATCAGCGGTGGTTCCAGCTCGGGCTCGGCCTCGGTCGTGGCGCGCGGGCTGGTGCCGTTTGCGCTGGGCACCGATACCGCCGGTTCGGGCCGCGTGCCTGCAGGCTTTAACAATATCGTCGGCCTGAAGCCCACCAAAGGCTGGCTGTCCAACACCGGCGTCTTGCCCGCTTGCCGCACTCAGGATTGCGTGTCGGTATTTGCGCTGACCGTGGACGACGCCCAGGCCGTGGCGCATGTGCCGGGGCTTCGATGCCAGCGACGCCTATAGCCGCGTGCCCAACGCCGTCACCCGTGCCATGCCGTCCAAACCACGCTTTGCCATCCCGGATACGCTGGAATGGTTTGCGACCAGGAATCCGCCCGCCTGTTTGCCGCCGCCATCGAGCACCTGCACGAAGCCGGCGTCAAAGTGGAAACCGTGCCGTTTGCGCCCTTCCTCGAACTGGCCTCGCTGCTATACAAAGGCGCGTTTGTGGCCGAACGCCTGGTCGCCACCGCCGACTTGCTGGCGCGCAACCCGGCCGCGATCAACCCGGTGGTGCGCGGCATTCTGGAAGCGCCAATCAATATTCCGCGCTCGACGCCTTCAAAGCCGAATATCGCCGCGCCGAACTCACGCGCGTTATCCACCAAACCCTGGCCGGCTTCGATGGCCTGGTGGTGCCCACCGCGCCCAGCATCTACACCATCGAAGCCATGCTGGCCGACCCGGTGGTGCTGAATGCCAATCTGGGTACGTATACCAACTTCGCCAATTTCTCCGATCTGTGCGCGCTGTCGCTGCCGTCCGGTTTCCGCGGCGACGGTTTGCCGTTTGGCATTACCGTGCTGGCCCGGCGTGG
>BBFD01000470.1 GCA_001313065.1 Silvimonas sp. JCM 19000 | reverse complement strand
GCGCGGCTGTCTGGCACGCCGACAATACGGCGGCGGCCAGTGGTGCCAGCACAAACAATGCGGCGGCAGTTTTGATGCGGCTATGCATGGTGTTACTCCTTGGCAATGCGTTGGCTTTTATTGCGCAGGCTCCGGGGTCGGAAGGCTGCGCGGTTTTTTTTAAAGAAAGGCGCTAGGGCGAGCGGGGTGGCGTTACAAGGCCACCACCAGTTTTCCGACGTGACGCCCGCGCCGCAGCGCGTTATAGCGTCGGGCGTGCGATCAAATGGATAAACCTGTTCGATCACCGGCTTGATCCGGTTGGCGCTGAGTGCGCTCAGCAAAGACTGAAACATGGCGCGGCTGCCCACGCTGATGCCGTGCAGGTGGATCTGCCGCGCCAGCAGATCGGACGGATCAAAATCGGCCACCTTGCCGCGCACGCCAACCAGGCTGACCTGACCGCCCACGCGCGCCGCCTTGATCGATTGCGCCAGCGTTTCGCCACTCAGATCGAGCACATGGTCAACGCCACGACCGTGGGTCCAGTCGCGCAAGGCGGCATCCCATTGCGGCGTACGTTGCGCGTTGAGCGTATGGTCGGCGCCGGTGTGGTAGGCGTAACAAAGCTGATCATCGCTCTGTGCCAGCACCGCCACGCGCGCGCCCACCGCTTTGGCCAGTTGCAGCGCCATCATCGCCACCCCACCGGTACCGAGTATCGCGACGTGATCGCCCGGGCGCAGCGGCGTGTTTTCCATCAAGGCATGCCAGGCGGCGACACCGGCGCACGGCAGCGTGGCGGCTTCTTCAAAACTCAGTTGCTCCGGCAACGGCAGCAAAGCGTTTTCGCAGAAGACGGCGAATTCGCTCAGCACGCCGTCGCTATCGCTGCCAAAGGTACGGCGCGTGTTATCGGCGGTGGCGTGCTGGCCGGTCCAGTCCGGATAAAACGTGTTGACCACACGCTGGCCCAGATGCAACTGCCGCACCTCACGCCCCAGCTCGACAATCTCGCCCGCCGCATCTGACAACGGCACGATGGCGTGCTTGCCCGGATACACCCGGCTGCGATCGGCGACTTCCAGATCGCGATGATTCAGCGAAGCGGCGCGCACGCGCACCAGCACATCACGCGGCCCCAAAGGCGGCGTGGGACGGCTGGTTTGCAGTCGCAGTGCGGCGCTACCGCTTAACAAAGGATCGAGAACAAAGGCGCGCATGGCTGGCCGGGGCTCATCGGTTGGTTGATGGCGGCAAGCATGGGGCGCGCTCGACGGAGCGTCTAATTGACGTTTTATGTAGATGTCATCATCAAAAATGATGTAAAGGCTGCGCGCCAGCAACGGCGCGGCCTGGCGCATGGCCGCCTATTGCTGCGCTGCGCAAAAAAATAATTGTAAAAGCTGCCTTGCGCTAAAACCCTAGTGTTTATGCGGTTTTGCTGATTTGCGTGATGCTGGTCGCAAAGACTATCATTTGGCGTGATTAATCTGAGGGGCGTGCCAGCATGCGTGACGTAGACCTGAATCTGCTGTCGATCTTCGACACCATCATGACCGAAGGCTCGGTGACCAAGGCGGCACAGCAGCTGGCAATGACGCAATCGGCAGTCAGCAATGCCGTCGCGCGTATGCGCCTGGTGTGGAAAGACCCGCTGTTTATCAAAGAAGGCCGCGGCATCCGCCCCACGCCCAAGGCCAGCGCCATCTGGCGCGATATTGGCCTGCCGCTGGCCACCATCCGCGAAACCGTCAATCCGGCACCGTTTGATCCCGCCACCACGGCGCGGCGTTTCCGGCTGGCTACCACCGATTTCATTACCTATCCTTGTGGCCGCCGCTACGCAATCTGCTGGACGCCCGGCGCCCGGCGTCGATATCCTGGCGGTGCCGCCCAAGGTGATGGCGATCCGCGAACAACTGGCGGATAACGAGATCGACCTGGCCGTCGGCATGAAGTCGCCGCTGGGTGAAGAGATCAAATCAAAGTGGATGTTTGATATTTCGTTTGTCTGTGCCATGCGGCGCAACCATCCGCTGGCCGCGCGCCCGTTAACGCTGGATAGCTATCTGATGGCGGACCATTTGCTGGTGTCGCTATCGGGTGATCCGGTAGGGGTGGTGGATGAGTTGCTGCTGCAACGCAATCTGCGCCGGCGCGTGGCGATGACGGTGAATTCGTTTTACGGCGTGGTGGACTTGCTGGCCTCATCCAACCTGATCAGCGTGGTGCCGGAAAGCGTGGTGCGCACGCATCCACGCCGTGCCGAAATCCATGCGGTGCCGGTGCCGTTCGAGATGCCGATCTTCCAGTCGCACATGGTCTGGCACACCCGCTACGACCGCGATCCCGGCCACGTGTGGTTGCGCGAAACCATCATCGACCTGTGCACGCGCTTGTGCAGCGGCAGCGGCGGCGAGTGCTCGCTGGCCACGCCGCTGGAAGTGGGGCAGGCCGTAAATGCGGCGCAGCCAGACGCGGTGGTATTTGCAGTTTGACGCATAGGGTGGGTCTAGACCCACCGTTCCAAGCCATGGATGAGACCCGCTATCGACGAGTTCTTCTGTTGGCTTTGATGGGTGGGTCCAGTAGTTTGATCTTGCAACACGCATAGGGTGG
>BBFD01000469.1 GCA_001313065.1 Silvimonas sp. JCM 19000 | reverse complement strand
CACCGACCCCGGCGCGGTCAACGGTGACGTCACGGCATCGACGCCGGTGATACGGTGCGCCTGGCCACAGCGCTGGAAAACACCGGCGGTGGCGGCGCGTTTAATGTGCAGACGCTGGTCACCTTGCCGACAGGGCTCAGCTTTGTCGGCGGCTCGCTGGCGGCGGCCAATTTACAAATCTATCGCGGCGATGGCACGCAGTTGCTGCTCGGCACCGATTACAGCGTCAGCGGCAGCAGCATTACGTTTCTGGATGCCGGTGGCGTGGCCACGCTGGCGCCGGGTCGCAGCGGCACCAGTGCCGATACCAGCGGCCACAATGTGGTGGTCATCACCTATGACGTCAGCGCCAACAGCGGTATCGCCGCGGCCAGTACGCTGCAAACCAGCGCCACCTTGTCGCACTACGCCAGCGTCGCCGGCGGCACCGACTTCACGCCCACCGATGTGGTGGATACGGCCAACGCGCAGATGGCCAGCCCCAACGTCAGCACCGTGTTCAAGGACGGCACGCTCACCGACGATGACAGCACCGCAGCGCAAACCACAGGCGCCAATCTGGTGATCGGCGAGGGCATGACCTACGACCTGGTGGTTACGCTGCCCGAAGGCAGTACCCAAAATCTGCGGCTGGATGACCTGATCCCGGCAGGCATGCGTCTGGACACCAGTTTCAATGGCGGACTCGGCTATCAGCTCATCACCACCGCAGCCGGCAGTGGCGCACTGGCGGCAGACTTTGGCGGCACGGTCACCATGGCGGGCGTCAGCGGGATCGGTGGCGCGCTGGGCAATGATGCATCGGTGCGCGCTGGACCTTCAGCAACGCCAGCGCCACGGCGGACAACAACAGCGGCAACAACAGCTTTGTAATGCGCGTGGTACTGGTCGCCGACAATGCCAGTGGCAACCAGGCGGGCATTACGCGCAGCAATAGCGCGCAGTTGGTCTTTAGCGACCCTGACGGCGACAGCGCCAACGGCAGCGTCGCGCTGGATCGCACCGTAATGCAACAGACGACCGCGCCCGTCATCAACATCGTCGAGCCCACCCTGACCGTAACGCAAACGCTGGCGACTGACCCCGGCGTGGGCGTGGATGCGGGCGACACCGTGGAATACGACATCACCATCAGCAACGGTAACGGCAGCACCGATTTCAATGCCTACGACATCCAGTTTGCCGATACGCTGCCGGTCGAACTGAGCAACCTGAGTCTGCTGGGCGTGAGCTACAACGGCAGCGCCAGCAACAACGGCGGCAGTGATTTTGAACTGGTTGGCGGCGTATTGCGCAGCGCCAGCGGGGCCAATATCGATATCGGCAAAGGCGGTTCGATTACCTTGCGCGTTTCGGGCCAGGTGCAGGCGGCGGCAGCCAATGAAGAACGCTTCAGCAATACCGCCAGCGTGCAATGGACCAGCCTGGACGGCAGCGTCAGCGGCGAACGTAGCGGCGCAGACGGTGTGCTCAATGGTGGCAGTCTTAACGATTACCGCAGCGACAACACTTTGGTGGTGCCGATCGCGCAAGGCGTGCAGATTTCGCATATTGGTGGCCTGCCCGATACCGCGGCACCCAACCCGACTAGCACCGACGAAACCACGGCGATCGGCGAAATCGTGCGTTATCGCGTGGTAGGTATCGTGGCGGAAGGCAGCAGCAATGACTTCAGTTTTCAGGTGACGTTGCAAAACGGCTTGCAGTTTATTAACGACGGCAGCACGCGCATCGCCTTTGTGTCCAGCAACGGCATTAGCACCAATCTGAGCGATCTGATTACCAGCGGCACCTTGCAAGTGACCGGGGATCAGCACAGCGCCGAAGTGCAGGCCATCACGCCCGATCTATCCGGCGCTGCTGCCACCGGCGTATTCAATACTGGCGCACATCTGGATATCAGCACCGATGCCAGCGGCAACCAGGTGCTGACCTTCCACCTGGGCAATCTGGTCAATAGCGACAATGATGCGGATCACGAAGGCGTGGCGCTGGAGTTCAATGCACAGGTGCTCAATGTGGCCAGCAATAGCGATGGAAAAAACGCTGAGCGTCAGCGCGATCGATCGTGCGGGTAGCACCGATTTGTCCACGGCCGCCAGCGTGGTCGAACACGTGGTCGAGCCCACGCTTACCGGCCTCAACAAACAAATCACCGCGTTTGACCCCAACCCCAGCGGCAGCAGCGGCAGCGCCACGGTCGCAATCAGCTTTAGCGCCAGTGGCGATGCGCCCGCGTTTAATACCGAGCTAAGCGATGGCTACCCGGCCGGCAGCAATCTGACGCCACTCAGCGTGGCCATCAATGGCACGGTGTATGCGCTCAATGCCGTGCCTGGGGCGATTGGTTTTAGCTACACCGTCACCGGCAACAGCATCGACGCCACGTTTGCGCGGCTCGATCCCGGCACCACGGTGCAACTGGTTTACCAGTCACCTTGCCCAACAGCAGCAGCATCGCCAGCACCGACGCCCGCCTGACCTGGACCAGCTTGCCTGACAGCTTTAGCCAGTGGGGCGGTTCCAGCGTGGGCAGTGCGGGCGGCAGCACGGGCGAACGGACCGGTACGGGCAGCTCACCCAATATCTACACGCGCACCGAGGGTGCGGGCCTGGGCG
>BBFD01000468.1 GCA_001313065.1 Silvimonas sp. JCM 19000 | reverse complement strand
GCCGCGCGCACGCTGGCCCGGCAGACTTGCGCTTATCCGACCCGGAGAACCCGCATGAGCGCGCCCGCATTCCAGCCTGTGATTACATCGCTGCTGGATACCGATCTGTACAAGTTCACCATGATGCAAGAGATCCTGCATCACCATCCCGAAACCAGCGCCGAGTACGTGTTCAAGTGCCGCAACCGGCCCGAGCTGCCGCTGTCGGCCCTGAAGCAAGAAGTCGAAAAAAAACAGCTTGACCATCTGTGCACATTGCGCTTTAACGACGTTGAGCTGGACTACCTGGCCGGGCTGCGCTTTATCAAATCGGACTTTGTCGATTTTTTTTGCGGCTGTTCCATCTGCACCGCCAGTTCATCCACGTGACTATTCCGGAACATGATCCGGATGGCCTCGAAATCCGTGCCGTCGGCCCGATGCTGCATGTGATGTTGTTTGAGATCTACGTGCTGTCGACGGTCAACGAGCTGTATTTCCGCCAGTTTCCACAAGACGTTGCCATTGCCGAGGGCCGTCGCCGCATCGCCGACAAGCTGACGCGTCTGGATGCCTTTGCGCAAGAACCGCCCTGCCGCTTTCCGTTTGTGATGTTCGACTTTGGCACGCGCCGCCGCTTCTCCCGCGCCTGGCATGAAGAGATCATCGCCGGTGCCGCCGCCCGCCCTAACTCGTTTATCAAAGGCACCAGCAACGTTGAACTGGCGCGCATCTATAACCTGACGCCCATAGGCACCATGGCGCACGAATATCTGCAGGCGTTCCAGTCGTTTGGCTCGCGCTTGCGCGACTTTCAGAAAAAAAACGCGTTGGAACATTGGGTGCGCGAATACCGGGGCGATCTTGGCATTGCGCTCACCGACATCGTCGGCATGGACGCGTTTTTTGCGCGATTTCGATCTGTATTTCTGCAAGCTGTTTGACGGGCTGCGCCACGATTCGGGCGACCCGTTTGTGTGGGGCGAAAAGGCAATCGCGCACTATCACAAGATGCGTATCGATCCGCTGACCAAGATGCTGGTATTCAGCGATGGCCTGAATGTGGACAAAGCCATCACGCTGTACCGCCGCTTTGCCGATCGCGCCCGCACCGGCTTTGGCATCGGTACCAATCTGACCAATGACTGCGGCATCACCCCGCTACAGATCGTGATGAAGATGACGCGCTGTAACGGCCAGTTTGTTGCCAAGGTCAGCGACAGCCCCGGCAAGGGCATGTGTGAGGACCAGAATTTTCTTAACTATCTTGGCGACGTATTCCACATCGACAAGGCCATGCTCAATCACTGAGCGCGGCCCGGCGTAAGCGGCTCAGGCGCGCGGCGGTGTGTTGCAACACGCCGCCGCCTTGAGCGTGGATTGCGCCGCCAGATTGCTGTCCTGATTGTCATACCAACCCGCGCGCCAACGGCTGAAGCCGGTGGTTCTGGCTTGCAGCCAGTTGAGCAGGCGGCTGTAGTGCCAGATGCGCACATCGTAAGTCACCGCCACCCGGCCACCGTGCACCGGCTCGATCTGCAACACGCCCTCTTGCAAGGCCAGTTGGTTCAGCTGCGTACGCTGTTCGTCCGACAAAGCTCGCCCCAGCGCCAGCACGCGGCGCACTTGCCAGAGCGGCGTGCTGTTGGCGACCTCCGCTTTTTTTTGCTCGCGCCATGGCGCCCTATCCTTTCAGTTTGCGTACCACATCGATCAATTCGGCAATGGCGTCATCGCCCCCGCCGTCGGCAATGGCCCGCGCCACACAACCGTGCGCGTGGTCTTCCAGCAACTGCATTGCCACCGAATCCAGTGCGGCCCGGATGGCAGTGATCTGGGTCAGGATATCTACGCAATAACGATCCTGCTCCACCATACGCCCCACGCCGCGCACCTGGCCTTCTATGCGATTGATGCGGCCGAGCAAACGTTTTTTTTTCCGGCTGCACTACCACCCGGTCGGGATCGCCAGGTGTCAAAGCCTCGGCACCAGCCCATCAGCACAGTGCAGACAACCTTCACCGGACGTCATAACCGGCATCCTCAATGGCCTGGCGGAACTCATCCGGGCCGGTGGCTGCGGCATCGTAATCGACGGTGGCACGCGCGGTTTGTTGGTCCACCACGGCACTATGCACGCCGGGGATAGCGGACAACACGCGGGTCAGGGTGGCAACGCAACCGCCGCAGCTGATGCCGTCGATTTCAAGGGTTGTGGTTTGCATGATCGGAAGCTCCTGGTTGAGGGTCGGCAGACGCGAGCGCAGGCGGCTGCCAGCCTCGCAACGCATTAAGCAGCACTGAAACCGAGCTCAGCGCCATGGCTGTGCCGGCGACGGCCGGGCTTAACCACCCGAACGCAGCCAGGGGGATACCCAGCACATTGTAGATAAAAGCAAAAAAACAGATTCTGGCGGATACGGCGGAGCGTGGTACGCGACAACGCCAACGCTTGCGGCAAGATACGCAAATCGTTGCGCAGCAGCGTCACATCGGCGGCTTCAACCGCCACATCGCTACCGCTGCCCATGGCAAAGCTGACATCGGCCGCGGCCAGGGCGGGCGCATCGTTGATGCCATCGCCGACCATAGCCACACGGCCACCTGCCGCCCGCAATTGCGCAATCACGCCGGCCTTGCTGCCTGGC
>BBFD01000467.1 GCA_001313065.1 Silvimonas sp. JCM 19000 | reverse complement strand
CACCGGCCGATTGGCCGCTGCCATGGCAATTGCCCCGCCATACACGCGCAAACAGGCACCGGCCGCCGCCAGCTCGCGCAAATCGCGCCGCACCGAGTCTTCCGAGATGCCGAATTCTTGCGCCAGATCTGCCGCAAGCACCCGACCTGCTGCGCCAGGCGCTCGCGGATAATCTGATGCCGATCCGCCGGAAAGCTGGCATTGCTAAAGCGATCTTTGCGTTCTGTGTTGTTCATGCGCTTGCACGTTTCCCGGTATAAACGTGTGCAATCGTGCATCAATGTGCATGCGCGGTCAATCGTGATGCGCAGAGTGGGCAGCGAGCGGTGAAGTTCTACCCGGCGGCGGGGCGCGGGCGTTGCTGCGGATGCAGTAGCTAGCCCGGTTCCAGATCACAAGCTATGCAGCCAAACTGTACAGCTAAACTGTATTAATGTTATTGTCCGCCGCATGCCAGAAGCCATCCCCAACTCCGGACATCCCGAATTGCTTGAACTGGCCGGCGAGTTACGCATCTCGCTGGCCAAGCTTATCCGTCGCCTGCGCGAGCAAGCCGATCCAGGTGATCTGACCCATGCGCAGAAATCCGTCTTGTTACGGCTGGACCGCGATGGGCCCGCTACGGTGAGTGCGCTGGCGCGGGCCGAGAGCGTGCGCCGCAATCGATGCGGGTGACGGTAGCGGGTTTGCAAACGCTGGGGGCGGTGGCGGGGCAGCCGGACCCCAACGATGCGCGGCAGACGCTGATTGCGCTCACTGACGCTTTTCGCGAAAAGGTAAAACACACACGTGCTGTCAAAGAAGACTGGTTGTTGCGTGCCTTGCAGCTCAGTTGACGGCGGACGAGCAAGTCACGCTGGCCGCTGCCGTGGCCTTGCTGCAACGCCTGGCCGAATTCTAGATACAGGGGAAAACTGAATATGCAGACGCTTGTTTCAGCGCACTGGCTGGCGTATTTCTGGGGCGGCGCATTCTTGTGCAATGCCGTGCCGCATCTGGTTGCGGGCGTGATGGGCGCGCCGTTTCAGACGCCATTTGCCCAGCTCGGGTAAGGGTTTGTCGTCGTCGACGGTGAATGTGTTATGGGGATTTTTTTTAATCTGCTGGTGGCTTATGGTTTGTTGATGCGGGTCGGCGCTTTTGATTTGCGCGTGACGGGCGATGCGTTGGCGGCGGGCTTGGGCATGCTGGCTATGGCCTTGTTTGCCGCACGCACCTTCGGCCCTTTGCACGGGGGAAATCTGCCCAGGTCGGCCGAGCGGACTGCGCAATGAATGCGGGCGTTTTTTCGTTCGCTCAAGGTTTTTTAATTACCGGGTCTGGGCCGCTGGCGCACTGGTATCCAATATCGGCACCTGGATGCAGCGTACCGCGCAAGACTGGCTGGTACTGACCCGGCTAACGCATCACAACGCCTCGGCCGTCGGCATGGTGATGGCACTGCAATTCGGGCCGCAATTGCTGCTGTTGCCTTGGACGGGCTCGGCAGCCGATCGCTACCAGCAACGCAAGTTGTTGATGCTGACGCAGGCCACCATGGGTGTGCTGGCGCTGGGGCTGGGTCTGTTGACGGTCAGCGGCGTGGTGCAACTGTGGCACGTTTATGTGTTTGCCTTTCTATCGGGGTGTACCGCGGCGTTTGATGCGCCGGTGCGGCAGACCTTCGTGGCGGAACTGGTGGGCGATGCCGATTTGCCCAATGCGGTCGGCCTGAACTCCACCTCATTTAATGCGGGCCGCATGGTGGGCCCGGCGGTCGCCGGTATGGTGATTGCTTCGGTGGGAACCGGCTGGGCGTTTCTGCTTAATGGCGCCAGCTTCTTTGCCGTGCTGCTCTCACTGACTTGTCTGCGCCAAAGCGAGTTGCGGCCCAATCCACGGGCGCGGCGCAGCAAGGGCAGCTTTGTCGAAGGCTTGCGATATGTCTGGGCGCGACCGGATCTGAAGGCAATCTTGCTGATGCTGTTTCTGATCGGCACCTTTGGTCTCAATTTTCCAATCTTTATTTCGACCATGGCAGTGAGCGTGTTTCATACCGATGCGCGCGGCTACGGTTTGCTGTCGTCGGTGATGGCCATCGGTACCCTCTCGGGCGCTTTGCTGGCAGCTGGGCGCGGCACGGCCAGTTTCCGCGCTCTATTAATTGGCTCGGGCTTGTTTGGCGTGGGTTGCACGCTGGCCGCACTGGCACCGGCGTACTGGGTGTTTGCACTGGCGCTGGTGTTGATCGGCGTGTCGGCCATGACCTTTACCAACGGCACCAATGCATTAATGCAGTTATCCACCGAGCCCGCCATGCGTGGTCGCGTTATGGCTTTGCGGCTGGCGATTGCCTGGGTGGTACGCCCATTGGCGCGCCCGTGGTGGGCTGGGTGGCGGACCATGCCGGGCCACGCTGGTCCCTGGGCATAGGCGCCGCCTCAGGCTTTGCTGCGGCGGCGGTGGCGATCTATGCCCTACGCCAGCGTTTACATACGCCCGAAGGCTGAGCGCGCCCGGCTGGCCCGCCGAGCAAAAAACCGCGCTCAGTCTGCACTGGCGCGGTTTTTTTTATATTTAAGGCTAGCGGCTTATTGCCCGGGGCTGATCGGATTGCCTGCACGTGCGGCGAAGGCGAGAGCGGCGTGATCGGATCGG
>BBFD01000466.1 GCA_001313065.1 Silvimonas sp. JCM 19000 | reverse complement strand
GCAAACAGCAACGCGCCCAGCACCAAGGTCGTAGCCCGGCGACGCGCAACGCGTCGAAGCGGGTGCCAAGGCCGAGGGCGGCCATGGCGGTGGCGAGGATCAGCGTATCCAGATCGTTGCAGTGTGCCTGCCAGGTCTGCGGCAGCAGGTGCAAGGAGTTGAACAGCACGACGCCGATAAAGCCGAAGGCAAACCACGGCACCGCGAGGGTGGCGGGACGGGCGTCAGCTGCGGGCGGCGGCCGCGCCACAACGCCAGCGTCAGCAGAAAAGGCGCCAGCAACATCACCCGCACCATCTTGGCGATGACGGCACTATCGGCAGCCTGCGCTGATGCTGCGCGCCGCCGCGACCACCTGGGCGACTTCGTGGATGGTAGAACCGGCGTAAATGCCAAAGCCACTGGCGCCGCCCTTGATGACATGCCAATGCAGGTTCAAGGCGTACAAGCACGGATACAGCAGGATGGCCAGCGTGCCAAACAAGACCACCGTTGCCACCGCCACACTGACCTGACCGGCTTTGCCACGCACTACCGGCGCGGTGGCCAGTACCGCCGCCGCACCACAGATGGCGCTGCCCGCGGCAATCAACGTAGCAGTCTCGCGGTCCAGTTTCAGCCAGCGGATGCCTAGCCAACAGCCCAAGCCGAAAGTGCTCAGCAGCATGGTGGCGTCTATAGCGACGCCACTCAGGCCGACGTGGCCGATATCCTGCAGCGTTAAACGCAAGCCATACAACATTACGCCGCAACGCAACCACGGCCCGCGCGCCCACTGCACGCCGACGGCACAGCTGGTTTCGAGAGCGGGATAAGCGCTGTTACCGAGCGCCAGTCCCAGCAAAATCGCCAGCGTTAGCGCGCTCAAACCATGGGCCGCAAACCACGGGATTTGCGCCAGCCACAAAGCAAGGCTGGCCAGCACGGCGCACAGCAGCAGGCCTGGCCCAGCAGAGCGCCAATCCAGTTGCTGGCGCTGCGCCGTCATGGCGGCTGGCGCCAAGGCATTGATGTGCTGCGTGGACATGCTGCTTATTCCATATGGATTTAACTTTATGCAATTTATGCATATTAAATACATTCGTCCAATGGATTGTTTGCATGTTTATCATCGATATGCTCGATAAGCGCGGCGGTGGGTAAATGACATTTTTTGTAATGGTTTGGTCATGCCGTTTTGCGCCGTGCGGGCCTAAATTGCCCTCCATGCCGCGCCATTCCGGAGCGGCCCCTCACTTCTGGAGCCATTATGAAAACCAGCGCATTCCGTACCTTGTTGCTCGCCGCCTGCTTGAGCGGAGCCAGCCTTGCCGCCGTTGCCGAAGACCACAGTGCCCTGGCCTACGGTGAGCCGATCGCCGAAAACACGGCCAACGCGCCGCGCCAGATCAATCTGGACGCGCATCAATCTGTTGATGTGCAAAAAAAAGGCGAAACCGTAGAACTGGTCAGCAAGGGCGCGCACGAAGACTGGAAGTTTGATGGCGTGCAGCGCGAATTCAGCCTGGCGCATGTATTCCCGACGGCCGATCATGCAGACAGCATTCGCGTGTATGTTGACGATCCGGATCATCAGGACTGAAGTTTGCTCAACACCGTTCTACCCAGCCCAGCCGCCCGCCCACGGAGATTGCAGTGCATATATTGATCGTCGAAGACGAACCCAAAACCGGTGACTACCTGCGTAAAGGTTTGCAGGAATCCGGTTTTGTGGTCGACCTGGCCCGCAATGGCATCGATGGTCTGCATCAGGCGCGAGAGGTGCCGTACGACCTGATCGTGCTGGATGTGATGTTGCCGGGGCTGGACGGCTGGCAAGTGTTGACGCGGCTGCGCGAAGACAGCCAGACGCCGGTGCTGTTTCTGACCGCGCGCGATGAAATCGCCGACCGCATCAAAGGCCTGGAGATGGGCGCCGATGATTATCTGATCAAGCCGTTCTCGTTTGCCGAGCTGGTGGCGCGCATACGCACATTGTTGCGGCGCGGGCCCATGCGCGAGGCCGAACGCCTGCAGGTGGCCGATCTGCAGATTGATGTGCTTAAACGCCGCGTTACCCGTGCGGGCGTGCGCATTACGCTCACCAACAAGGAATTTGCCCTGTTGCAATTGCTGGTGCAGCACGAAGGCGAAGTGCTGTCGCGTTCGCAGATGCTTCGCAAGTCTGGGACATGAATTTTGATAGCGACACCAATGTGGTCGATGTGGCCATCCGGCGTTTACGCGCCAAGGTCGATGAACCGTTTGTACCCGCGCCACGGCTGATCCACAGCGTGCGTGGCATCGGCTATCGCTGTGAGGTGGTCGCTTGAGCACACACACGCCGTATTCCTTGACCTTGCGCCTGGCCTTGCTGTTGGCCAGTTTGTCATTTGTGGTGAAGGGCCTGGTGGGCGCGGCTTTATATAACGTGCTGGCCGTGCAATTGCGCCTGCGCGACGACGCGGCGCTGGTGGCGCGCGTCGAGCAGATTCGCGCTTTGCTCAAAGACACCAACACGCTGGAATTGATCCATCGCAAGCCGACGCTGTTTGCCAATATGTTGAACAATCGCGAGGCCATGCTGATGTTGCGCTACCCCGCCAGCCGCCGCTGATCGAGGTCAACCCCAACCACGCCAGCATCCCCACGCCCGCGCCAGTGCCGGCC
>BBFD01000465.1 GCA_001313065.1 Silvimonas sp. JCM 19000 | reverse complement strand
GCGCTGGCCGGGCTGGCACACGACGAAGACAGCGTGGCACGCCAGCGCCTGCGTGCTTTGCGCACCGCCGTGATGGCGCGGCTGATCTGTCGTGAACTGGCCGGGCTGAGTAATCTGGACGAGGCCGTCACCACGGTCAGCGATCTGGCCGAAGTCGCCGTTGCCGCCGCCTTGGCCAATGCGCAAGTGCAAACCGAAGCACGCTACGGTCAGCCCATAGGCGAAGAAACCGGCACGCCGCAAACGTTGATTGTGGTGGGCATGGGCAAGCTGGGCGGTCGCGAGCTGAATGTCTCGTCCGATATCGATCTGATTTTTTGTTTATCCCGAAGACGGCGAAACCACAGGTCCGCGCACGATCAGCAATCATGAATACTTTGCCTATGTGGGCAAAGCGCTGATCCAGCTGATTGCCCACCCGACCGACGATGGCTTTGTATTCCGGGTGGATATGCGGCTGCGGCCATTTGGCGACTCCGGCCCACTGGTCTCCAGCTTTGCCGCGCTGGAAAACTATCTGCTGACGCAGGGCCGGGAATGGGAACGCTATGCCTGGATCAAAGGCCGCGCCTTGACCGGCGATGCCGAAGCGTTGATGCAACTGGTGACGCCGTTTGTTTATCGCAAATACCTTGATTACGGCGCGTATCGCTCGATGCGCGAACTGCATAGCCAGATCCGCCATGAAGTCCTGCGCAAAGACCGGCACGACAATATCAAACTGGGGCCTGGTGGCATCCGCGAAGTCGAGTTTATCGGCCAGGTGTTTCAGCTGATCCGCGGCGGCCGCGACAAACCGCTGCGCGAGCGCCCTACCCGCACCATTCTGAATGAACTGGCGCGCCAGGGCCTGGTGCCGGCCGATGCGGTGCGCGAATTGCTGGGCGCGTATACCTTTTTTTGCGGAATGTCGAGCACCGTTTGATGTATATCGACGACGCGCAAACGCAGATGTTGCCCACCGGCGACGATGACCGCATGCGGCTGGCACGTAGCATGGGCTTTGTGGCGTGGGATCAGTTCTATAACACGCTGGCCTACTGGCGCAGTCTGGTCAGCCGCCACTTTGAGCAAGTCTTTACCGCGCCGCAAAGCGAAGACGAAAACCATCCGCAAGCTGCCTTGTGGCAACACGCGCAAGAAGGCGAAGGCATAGATCCGCGTCTGGCCGACCTGGGCTACAAAGACCCGCCCGAAATCCGCCGCCGCCTGGCCGCGCTGCAAAACAGTGGCCGCTACCAGCAAATGCCGGAGCGCAGCCGCCAGCGCATGGACAGCATTTTGCCGCCGCTGATCGAGGTCGCCGCCGGATATCCCAATCCGGACGCCACGCTCAGCCGCATTCTGGATCTGCTGGAAGCCATCAGCCGCCGCGAGTCCTATCTGGCGCTGCTGGCGGAACATCCGCAAACGCTCAAGCGCCTGGCCGGCCTGTATAGCGCCAGCGACTGGGTGTCCAGCTATCTGACCCGCCACCCGATCTTGCTGGATGAACTGCTTGATGTGCGGCTGTTGTACCAGGCCCCCGACTGGAGCGAGCTCGGCCGCCAGTTGCGCGCGCAAATGGACGAGCACGCCGACGACACCGAAGCACGGATGGATTTGCTGCGGCATTTTCAGCACACGCAGGTCTTCCGCCTGGTGGCGCAAGACATCGCCGGGCTGTTGCCGCTGGAAACGCTGTCGGATCATTTATCTGATCTGCCGATTTATGCTTGCAGGTGACCCTGGAGCAAACCTGGCGCGATCTGAACAAAAAGCACTGCGAAACCCCGGCTTTTGCGGTGATTGGCTACGGCAAACTGGGAGGCAAAGAGCTGGGTTATGCCTCGGATCTGGATCTGGTATTTCTGTACCAGGACGAGCATCCGGACGCCAGTGAAACCTATGGCCGCTATGCCAAGCGCGTGGTGAACTGGCTGACCACGCTGACGCCAGCAGGCTTGCTGTATGACGTGGATTTACGGTTACGGCCGAATGGGGCTTCGGGCTTTCTGGTGTCCAGCATTGACGCGTTTATCCAGTACCAGAACGAGGCCGCGTGGATGTGGGAACACCAGGCGCTAAGCCGGGCGCGTTATGTGGCGGGCGCTGGTGCGGTGGGCAAGGCGTTCGAGCGGGTGCGCTGCGAAGTGCTGCGCCGTCCGCGTGATATCGCCGCCTTGCGCGCCGAAGTACGGGATATGCGCCAACGCATGCTGGAAACGCATCCGGACAAACCCGACGACGTTAAACATCGCCGTGGCGGCATTGTTGATGTGGAATTTATCGTGCAGTTTCTGGTGCTGGGCTATGCGCAGCAATTTGTTGATCTGACCGCCAATCGCGGCAATATCGCGCTGCTGGGCACCGCGGCCGAACACGGCTTGATTGAACAATGGGCGGCCGAAGATGCGCGCGTTGGCTACCGCGAGCTGCGCCGGCTGCAACACAAAAGCCGACTCAATGGCACCGCGCCCAGCGCAGAGACACTCGAAGGTCTGGGAACCTATATGGCCAGCATCCGCCACTTGTGGCAAACGCTGTTTGAGGACGACGCCGAAGCGTGACCAGGCACGGGTGACTCGGCTTCCCCGCCATGATCCACCTTTCGAAGCCAATGATTGCGAGTGCTGCGGCCGAGGATGCCACTTTGGGCGGTGGGTCCAGACCCACCCTAT
>BBFD01000464.1 GCA_001313065.1 Silvimonas sp. JCM 19000 | reverse complement strand
ATCCCGGCCGTCGCCGCCGCCACCGCGGCGTTAGCGGCGCAAGACTGGCACGGCGAAGCGGATGTCAGCGTGGTGCAACCGGACAATGTCTCGGAAGAAGCACAACTGCTGATGGACCACGCTTGCCCGAGCACGCCATCAGCCTGCTGACGCAAGAAGTGGATCAGCGCCCCAATTCGCTGGCGCTGTGGATGAAGCTGTTTGAGGCCTATCGCATGACAGGCCAGAAAGAAGAATTTCAGGAACGCGCGCTCGGCTTTGGCATGCAGTTCGCCAGCGATAGCCTATGGCAACAAGTGCAGCAAATCGGCCGCACCCTCGATCCGTCCAACCCGCTGTATCAAAGCGTGGATGATCCGGATGGCAGCAACCGCGCCGATGCTGCGGCAGTACCGCATATCCCCGAGCATCTGATTCCGCATGACACCAGCGCCTTTGATCCGATGCCGGCGCTCGACCCGGATGCGCCGTTGGTGCTGGAGCACACGCTGCCGGATGTGACCGACGCCAGCAATGTGATGCAGACCAATCCCGTGACGCCGGTGAACGATAGCA
Source organism: Silvimonas sp. JCM 19000 (assembly GCA_001313065.1). Next base: position 2,127 of record BBFD01000464.1, on the reverse strand, counting down.
TCGAGTTTGTCTACACCTCGGCCGAAGAAGCCGCCGCCAGCGTTGCATCCACGCCGCCCGGCAACGACGTCGCGCTGATCGGCGAGCCGCTTGAGTTCGACCTGAACCCGACGGATCTGCCAGCTGGCTGAATGCGCCGGAACTGGTCTTTGAAGAACTGCCCGCAGCAAGCCCGGCCGCAGCGCAACCGTCCGCCGCCCCTGAGCTGGAAGACCCGTTTGCCCTGTTGCTGGCCGAAGCCGCGCCCATCACCACGCCGGAGCAAGCGCTGGCCATGCTGGACGAAATTGCCCCGCTGCCCGCCGCAGACGAAGTGTTTGACGCCGCGCCAGTCATGGACGCGGAAGACGGCGCGGAGACGATCGAGCTGCTCCGCCGGCGTACAGACCGACGACGAGCTTGATCTGAAACCGCCTATGCCCCGGTCGCGCCCGCAGAGGTGGTTGGCAGTCGAATGATCCGGCCATGCAGAAGATCGCCGCGATGCTGGAAAAGGGCGAGACCGATGCGGCGTTCCGCGCCTTGGAGGAGTTGCTGTATACCGGGAATGGGGAACAGCGGCAGCAGGCGTTGAAGTGGTTAGAGCGTCTCTACCCCAAAAAAATAACTTTGGGAGAGGGGGGCGCTGCAGCACGGTTATTTTGCGTCCCGGCGGTGCTCGCAATCCTCACGTACTGAATGTACGCTGCGGTTGCTGTGCTCCGGCGGTACGCAAACTAACCGCACTGCAGCGCCCCCGACACAGCTTTGTTGATACCGCGAGGCGCTTCGCTGTCGCGGGGCCAGGGCCAAAGCCAAACCAAAAGCCGAGGGCGTGGGGTGATGAATTGGGCTTTATAGGGTGGGTCGAGACCCACCGTTCAAAGTCGCCGGAGCGGGGCTTTACTGCCCGCGGTCCGTTGTGATTTGTGGTACAGACAGCAATAAAAAAGGGGTGAGCCGTGGCTCACCCCTTTTTTTATTGCTGTTGCGTCTGGCGCTTAAAACGCCACGTAGGGTCCGGTGCCGGCGCTGGTGCTGGCGCCTTCAAGTGCGCTGAAGACCCAGCGGCCGTAGAAAAACGGCATGCCGAGGTCGATGCTGTTGGCGATGGCGGAGTTCACCGTGCCTATGTTGTTGAAGGCGTGCAGGCTGCTGTCGGCCACCAGGGTTTGCGTGTTGCCGATGCTGATGCTGGCCGTGGTGCTGGTGGATTGCGTGGCGCTGTAGACGGTCAGGCCCAGTGTTTGCTCTGCACTGGGGCAGTAGTAGCCGCTAAGGCTGCTGCTCGAACACTGGGTGATGCTGATGGCGCTGGGCAAAAAAAAGTACAGATTGCTGCCGCTATCGATAAAGCTGTAGGCGTAGGTGTTGCCATTGTACGCCATGGGCGTGTACGAGCCGGTCGCGTCGAGGGCTTTTTTCGCTGACGATGGCGTTGTTGCTTTGCGTGCCTATGCCAAAAAAATCAGCGCCCCGGTCACGCTACTAGCGCCGCCACTGCCGATCGCGGGGAAAGCAAGCGCAACGCCGTTGTTGTCGGTGCTGAAATAAGAAACCGGGTTAGCAATCTGGCTGCTGGTAGCCAGCAGAGTGCTGCGGCAATCGCTCGGTGTGACGCATACGTAATACAGCGAGCCAGAGGCGCTGGTGGCGCAGCTGCTGCCGCAATCCTGCACCTGCGGCGCCACGCCCAGCACGCCGTTGGCGCCGAGCGTGGCGACGGTGTTTTCGTTGATGCCTACGCCCGAGCAACTGCTGGGCACGGTCGAATCGGGATAGCTGGAATCACCGATCACCTGGATCGGCATATTGCTGGCGGTCTCGCCGCTGATGGTCAGATCGACGCGTTTGACCGGGCCCCAGATATCGCCGTCGGCAAAGTTGAGGCATGACACCAATACGCCGCTGCCACTGGCGCTGGTAATACGTTGTACCGGCAGATTGCCGTTAAGCGTGCCCATGGCGCTGGCGACCAGGCGCAGGCCGGTGGACGCGGTGTCAACCAGCACATGGTCGATGGTGGCGCAGGTGGTGGAGGACGGCAGGCATACGGTGACGGTGACGTAGGGCACGTTGACCGTCTGCGTGGTGGCTTGCACTTCGGACGGGCCTGCGTCGACCACCAGGGTGGCCACATTGTTGGCG
>BBFD01000463.1 GCA_001313065.1 Silvimonas sp. JCM 19000 | reverse complement strand
CGGGTGCAGCCAGGGGCGCGCTGGGTGTGGCGGGTTCGAAGGCATCGGCATGAAAACACTCGGCGGGCAGGCCGCACTGCGTGGTCAGCAATTGCTGCGCGGCCTGCACCATGGCAGGGCCGCCACAGGCGTAAACGTGCGCCTGGCTCAGATCAGGATAATCGGCAGCCGCACAGCCTTGTACGGTGCGCAGCGGTGTCGCGTTGGCATCGATCACGCCCACAAAGCGCAGCAAAGGATGTTGCTGCATCCAGACATCGAACAGATCGCGCAGATATAAATCGCCAGGCTGGCGCGCGCCCCAATACACCGTGAGCGGACGACTCAGGCCATCGCGCAAGCGCTGTTCGAGCATGGCTTTGATCGGCGCAATGCCGGTGCCGGTGGCCAACATCAGATCGACGCTGGCGTCGCCCGCTTGCCAACAGCAGTCGCCGTAGGGGCCGCTGGCAGTCAGTACCAGTCCGGGCTGGGCATGGGCCGCCAACCAGCCGGAAACCGCGCCGCCCGGGATCAAGCGGATATTCAGTTCAATGCGGCCTGCCGAGTTGTAGCATTGGCCATCGAATAACTGCGCGCCGCGCCATGCGGCAGGATCAGGCTCAAGAACTGGCCTTCGCGATACGGTAATGCGCGCTCGGCCTGCAGCAGCAGTTGCAACACATCGGGCGCCAGCTTTTGCGCGCTGAGCACGGTCAGCCGGATGGAGGGCGGTTGGGCGGTGGCGGTCATGCGGGCTTCCTTCAGACAGAAATCAGGAGCAGGATGCTAGCCGGATACTGGCTGAGCAAAATCAGCCAGTTTGGTAAATCTCACTGGTCCAGATGCGGGCCGGAGCCGCAATGCAACGTGTGTGGAAATTGAAACTCAGCCTCGACCGTGCCGCCGAGGTGTCCTTGCATCTGCAACTGGTGCAGCAGTTGACCGCCTCCATCCGCCAGGGCCGTTTGCCTGGTGACACGCTGTTGCCCGGCACGCGCGAGCTGGCCCAGCAACTTGGCATCAATCGCAAAACCGTGGTCGAGGCCTATGACGAACTGGTGGCGCAAGGCTGGCTAGTGGCGGAAGGCCGCCGTGCACGCGCGTGGCGCCGGCCTTGTTGACCAGCGCCAGTGCCACCGATCTGCGGGCCGCACCGCCACAGAGCGCGCATTACCCACTACACGGCCCCAGCTGGAGCGAGCCCGCCGTCGTCGCGGCGGACGTGATCGAGTTTTCCGACGGCGTGCCGGATTCGCGCCTGATTCCGTTTGACGTGCTCGGCCGGGCTTATCGGCGCGCGCTGATCAGCACCGCCCGCGCCGGGCAACTGGCGTATGGCGATCCACGCGGGCAACTGGAACTGCGCGCGCAGATTGCCGCGATGCTCAATCTGGAACGCGGTCTCAGCCTCAATCCAGACCAGCTTTGCGTGGTACGCGGCAGCCAGATGGGCATTTATCTGGCGGCACGGGTGCTGGTCCAGCCGGGTGATGTAGTGGCCATGGACGCCCTCACCTATCCACCTGCGCGCGCGGCATTCAGCGCGGCAGCGCGCGCATAGTCTGCATTGAGCAAGATGCCTGCGGCATGCGGCCGGATCATCTGGCAACGCTGTGCCAGACGCATGCGATCAAAGCGGTGTATCTAACGCCGCATCACCAGTTTCCCACCACCGTTTTGCTGAATGCCGAGCGCCGTTTGCAGGTGCTGGCGTTGGCGGCGCGGCATCGCTTTGCGGTGGTCGAAGATGATTACGACCATGAATTCCAGTTCACCCATCGCCCCACCTACCCGATGGCGGCGGCCGCACCCGACCAGGTGGTGTATATCGGGTCCTTGTCCAAAGTGCTGGCGCCGGGTTTGCGCGTGGCTACCTGGCCGGGCCCGAGGCGCTGATTGCCCGCTGCGCCGCGCAGATCATGGCGATTGATCGGCAAGGCAATGCAGTCACTGAACTGGCGGTGGCCGATCTGATGCAAAGCGGCGAACTCAAACGCCATATCCGCCGCACGCTGCGGATTTACCAGCAACGGCGCGCCGGGTTTGCCAGCGCCCTGCGCCAGCACATTGGCCAACACGCGCAGTTTGATTTGCCCGATGGGGGGCTGGCACTGTGGCTGCGTTTGCCGCCGCAAACGCATATGGCGCAGCTGTTGCGCGATAGCCTGGCGCTGGGCGTACGCGTGCCGGACAGCGCCGCCTTTGCCGCCGACCAGCGCCCGGTACATGGCTTGCGGCTGGGCTTTGGGCCCCTGCAGGCCGAGCAGTTGCAACGCGGCGTGCAAGCGCTGGCTGCGGCGCTGTCACGCCAGACCGGGGCACCATAAAGTGGCGCCGAAACTGCCAGTCATCCTTCCGCGCCATGCGTTCATCCTCCGTCCGCCTACCGCTTCTGAAAGCTTGAACTAGACTGCAGCAGCCTTGCACTGCAGGGCACTAAAACAGACACATACATAGAGGATGGAAATCATGCAGAAACCGACATACCGCCGGTTGGCGGGCGCTTGCGCGCTGATTTTTTTTGGTGGCAGCGCCGCCCTGGCGCACGCTTATCCGGCCTGGTAGATGGCAGCACCTATAGCGCCGGCAGCGTGGTGGTTTATAACGGCCACGATTACAAAGCGCTGGTAACACAAACCGATTACGTGGGCGCCAACTGGAACCCGGCCAGCACGCCAAGCTTGTGGCAAGACCTGGGTGCCGAT
>BBFD01000462.1 GCA_001313065.1 Silvimonas sp. JCM 19000 | reverse complement strand
TTCCAACGCCCACGCCCACCCCGGCACCGGTTGAAGCCCGATCCCGACCCTGGCCGAGGCCGAAGCCACCGAGAAAAGTCTGACCAATACCGCGCAGTTTGCCGCGATCAAGGCCTCGATCCGTACTGCGGATAACAGCGTGGTTGATGCGGTCAATGCCGGTGTGGCCAGCAATCCGTCCAACGTCAAACGCGTGGAAAAAAAATCGTCGATGCGGCCAAATGGGAATATCTGTTCCCGATGCGGGACCCGTCTTATACCTATCGCGCTTTCCTGCAAGCCATCGCCAAATTCCCGGCGGTCTGCGGTGATTACAGCGACGGGCGCGACGCCGAAGCCATCTGCCGCAAAACCCTGGCCACCATGTTTGCGCACTTTGCCCAGGAAACCGGCGGCCACGATGCCAATATCGCCACGCCGCAATATCGCCAGGCGCTGGTTTGGGTGCGAGAAATGGGTTGTAGCGAAACCGGTACCGGTTGCGGCTATAACTCGGAATGTAATCCCGCCATCTGGCAGGGCCAGCTCTATGTGTGCGGCAAAAAAATCCGGACGGCTCGTACATGAAATACTTTGGCCGCGGTGCAAAGCAGCTCTCGTATAACTACAACTACGGTTCGTTCTCGCAAGTGATGTACGGAACGCCCAGCACTTTGTTGAACAATCCGGATAGTGTGGCGACCACGTGGTTGAATCTGGCGTCAGCGGTGTTCTTCTTTATGTATCCGCAGCCGCCCAAGCCATCGATGCAAGCCGTGCTGGACGGTTCGTGGGTGCCCAATGCCGAGGACAAAGCCAATAATCTGGTGCCCGGCTTTGGCGTAACCACCATGATTATCAATGGCGGCGTGGAATGCGGCGGCGATACTGAAATTGCGCAATCGCAAAACCGTATCAGCTTCTACAAATCTTTTGCGGCTGACCTGGGTGTACCGGTACCTGCCAATGAAGTGCTGGGTTGCGCCAATATGAAACAATTTGGTGACAATGGCGCCGCCGCCTTGGCCACGACATGGGTCAAGGATTACAACCTGAATTACCGTTGCATGCTGGTCACTTATCAAGAGAAGTTCAGCGCATTGATTCCGGGCGATTATGTAAAATGCGTGGAAACGGAATGGGGCGTCAAACTCAAATAAGCGCGGCATGTAGTTGGCAAACATAAAAAAAAGATGCAACGCCACAAGGCGTTGCATCTTTCTTTGCGCTTAATGAGAATGCTTGCTCACGCAATATTTATATCCCACATTGGGAATGGACTTGATATCGCCGCCGCTGAGTGGGCTGACGATTTTTTTCTGGCTTTGGAGATCAATTGCGCCAGATTTTCATGATAGGGCTTTTCAGTGCTTTTCCAGATCCGCGATATCAGGCTTCGCGCGAAATAATGCGATCAGGATGCTCAATAAAAGCGGCCAGAATACAACCTTCCAGCCTTGTTACGCGCACGCTGATTTTGCCGTTGCTGATCAATAAATTATCCAGATCCATGGTCAGCGCGGCGACCGGATTGCTGACCGGCACGCCCGCGCCCGGCGGCTGCAGCAAATCGCGGTCGAGAAACTTGTAACCGCGCCGCGCCGAGGTAATGATATTGCCGGACAAGCCGATCGGCGCTAAAGAGCGGCGTAAACGCGAGATCAACTGTGTGAGGTAAAGATCATTGATAAAGGCCGAGCGGTCGCCCCAAACCGCCTGGGTGAGTTGTTTACGATCCAGTAATTCATCCGGATGATCCAGCAAGGTGCGAAATATTATTTTTTTCCTGCTCCGAGATGCGTACCGATATTTTATTGCGCGTAATGCAGTTAAGGTCCCAATCTATGACCAACTCTAACAAGTTCATGATTCCGGCTCCGTATTAGCACTGCCCACCGTACTAGAAGAGGTATCAACCCGATTTTTTTTGTTGTTGTTAAGCAATGATTAGCTACTGACATGATCGTCACCAAGTTGAAAATACATATAAATCAATTGTTACGCCAGGATTACATATCGCACTATCTCGTCTGCAATATTTTCAGCGATTACGCCGCATTAAGCGCCACGGGGCAATCCGGCCGCTTGTTCTTTCTAATTATTTGATGCGCAATCCTGAAATTATCACTACCGTGTTTTATATCTATCCAGATCAAGCCATTCGTAATTACCAATATAATCGCCCGGATAATTGGGCATTCAAATTCATATATTGGTTCTGACCACTTTGCAGACCGCCTTGCGCCGACCAGTGCCAGCTTTGCGGATGACCGGATTCAACGCCCAGTTGCAACTCGTAGCGTTGTTGCGGCGTGGTGCCGGCAATGCTGACCCCGCCGATCTCCACGCCACCCACCTCAGGCTGCAGCCATAACTGCACCCCCATAAAGGGCCGGGTTTGCCGCCGCTGGGGTGCGTGACCTGCGCATGCGCCTGCAGCCCAAGCCGTCCTGACCACGCCGCCGACTGCAAGCTACGCACCACGCTGCCGTTGGCCTCGGTATGCGTGGGCTGGCGCAGATCGGCGTACAGCAATTGCGCTTGCGGCACCAGCTGCCAACCATCCTTGCCCGGCAAGGGCAGGCTGTAACCGGCTTCGAGCGAGCCGATGCGACTCTGGCTGCGCAAACGCTCGGTGGCCAGCCGCGCGGCATGATGCGCTGATTAAAGCGGCCAATATGAAACCAGGCATCGACATAGGCACCGCCGCTGGGGTCGGACCAGCCGCCAAGCAAA
>BBFD01000461.1 GCA_001313065.1 Silvimonas sp. JCM 19000 | reverse complement strand
GCCAGCAGCAGCCACAAAGGCATGCGCGGCGGGTCAGCCAGCGGCGTCTGTAACGCGGCGATTCCAGCCAGTACCATTGCCGCGGCGTGCCCGCCTCGGCGTCGGATAGCTGCAAGGCCAGCGCACGCGGCGCGGTAATCAGGCCGTCCACGCCATCGGGCGGCTTAGCCGTGCAGCCAGTAATCCAGCAACAGCCCGGCAAAAATCACACCACCGATGCGGTTGTTGGTCAGAAAGGCTTTGAAGCAACGCTGCGGGTTGCGATCCTTGATCAGCGGATATTGCTGGAACAGCATCAGCGCCAGCGCCGCCGCCAGCCCGATGGCATACGGCAGGCCGCGGCCGCTATACCAACCGGCCCACGCCATTACGCCCAGAAACACAAAATGGCACAGCATGACGGCGGCCACATCAAAGCGGCCAAAGGTAATCGCCGAGGTCTTGATGCCGATCTTCAGATCGTCTTCGCGGTCGGTCATGGCGTAGGCGGTGTCGTAGGCGATGCTCCAGAACATATTGCCCAGCAACAAAATCCACGCAATCGGCGGCAAGGCGTTGGTCAGCGCCGCATACGCCATCGGAATGCCAAAGCCGAAGGCAATGCCAGATAGGCTTGCGGGATGGCCAGAAAGCGTTTGGTAAAAGGATAACTGGCCGCCACCAGCACCGCCGGAATCGACATCCAGCGCGTGAGCGGATTAAGTGGCAGCACCAGCAAGAAAGCCAGCAAAGCCAGAATGGTGGCCAGCCACAACGCCTCTTTGCCGGACACCAGACCGGCCGCCATGGGGCGATGCTGGGTGCGTTCGACATGGCCATCAAAGTCGCGGTCGGCGTAATCGTTGATCACGCAGCCCGCCGAGCGCATCAGGATGGTGCCCAGCACAAAGATCAGCACAATGCGCCAGTCCGGCCGCCCGGCTCCGGCAAACCACAAGCCCCACAGCGTGGGCCAGAGCAGCAGCAGACTGCCGATGGGTTTATCCATGCGGGTGAGTTTGAGATAGAGCGTCAGGCGGGAAGGTTGGGCAGCAAGGGTCATGGCGAAAACACGCAAACTGGAGCAAGTGCGCAGTGTGCCGCAAAGGTTGTCTGGCTGGAAGCGGCCACGCGGGCGGGCCGCAGGGCGCCGCGCTGGGCATGCCGCCTGGCGTAATGTCTTGAAAGATGCATTTCGATACACGAAAGACGTCGTTTCAGTTGGCGCGGAATGCGTTAATCTTGTCGCCTTCCAGGCTTGCGCCTGGCATGACCGCCTGCCGGTCTCTTGATCAAAAATTAACGGAAGCCGCTCAACGTGAACATTTTTTTTCCAAACGGGCCGTCGCCTCAGCCTCAGTCTCGCTCTGGTCGCTTGCGGCGGCTCGTCCGATTCAGATACCGCCGCGCCGACGGGCTTTACTGTGCTGCCCGCGGATGGTGCCGTGCTGGTCAGCTGGGACACGGTCTCGGGGCTGACTTATTGGCTGTTCAGCGCGCAAACCACCACGCTGACCCGCGACAACATCCTGAAGCAACCCAGCCCGCGCATTCTGGATGGCATTACCTCGCCGTATTCGCAGACGGGCCTGACCAACGGCCTGCCGTATTCGTTCTTGATGAATGCCGCAGTCGGCTCGGATAAAGCCGGTGCCACCACCGCCGCCCAGACCGTCACCCCGATGGCATCGGGCTACACCTGGACTGCGGGCCCGGTGATGGACGCCGGCACGCGCCGCGGTATCTCAGGTGGTGCAGGCGTGTATGTGGCGGTTGGCTTGGCGGCAGCATCTATACCAGCACCCCGGCGGCGCAAACGTGGACAGCGCGCACTTCCAACACCACCAATGACCTGCGCGGCGTGACCTATACCACGGCGCTGGGCGATGTCTTTGTGGCGGTTGCGCCAACGGCACCATCCTGACCAGCGTAGACGGTCTGACCTGGACCACGCAGACCTCGGGCACCACCACCAATCTGACCGGCGTGGCCGTTAGCGCCAGCTACTATGTGGCCGTTGGCGACAATGGCGCGGTGCTGCGTTCGAGCGATGGCGTGAGCTGGACTGCGCAAACCGCGTTTACCTCGTCCAATCTGCTCGGCATTTACTACAACTCGATCGACAGCAAGTTCTACGCCGTGGGCGTGGGCGGCATCATGTTTACCAGCTCGGATGGCGCCAGCTGGACCCAGATCACCACCAACACCAGCAGCGATCTGTACAGCGTGGCCGCCAGTGCCGACGACGTGCGCGTGGCCGTGGGCGCCAACGGTACGATTATTGAAAGCACCGATGGCACCACCTGGACTGTGCAGTCGTCGCCGACCACGCAAACCCTGTACGCCGCAGCATGGGGCTCGCAGTTTGAAGCGGTTGGCGCCGGGGGTGTGGTGTTGAATGGCACCACCACCGGTACGGTCTGGACCACGGCCAATTCTGGCGTGACCTCGGATCTGTATGCGCTGACCTTTGCCTATTACCGCTTGCTTGCCGTCGGCGCAGCGGGGGTCAACACCCTGTCGTACTAAGCGCGCGTTATAAAACAACGGCCCCGGCCGCGCAGGAACTGTCCTGGCGCGCCGGGGCGTTTTGCGTTGGGGGTGGCTAGAAGGCGGGCGGCAGAAACACTTCAGTCACCAACAACCGATCCGGCCCGCTGATAAACAACGAGCGCCGCGCCCACAAGCGCGCGGGCAAAGGCCCGACCGCAGCGCGCGCTTGCTGCCATAGCGGATGACGG
>BBFD01000460.1 GCA_001313065.1 Silvimonas sp. JCM 19000 | reverse complement strand
TGATCGGGGTCTCGACCGGCGGCCCGCGCGTGCTGGAAGACATCCTGCCCGCGTTGCCAGCTGATTTTCCGTGGCCGGTGGTGGTGGCGCAGCATATGCCGGCGACGTTTACCGGCCTGTTTGCGCAGCGCATGGCGGGATTGTGCAATCTGCCGGTGGTGGAAGTAACCAGCCTGCGGCCGCTGGAAAACGGCGTGATTCATATCGCGCATGGCGGTGGAGATCTGCAACTGGTGTCGCGACCGGGCGGTGCGATGCTGTTGCCGATGCCGCAGGACCATAGCCGGCCGTGGCATCCGTCGGTAGAAGCACTGGTAGAGAGCGCGCTCAAGTTGTTCAGCGCGCCGCAGTTGGTGGGCGTGTTGTTGACAGGCATGGGCGACGATGGCGCGCGTGCCATGAAAGAAATACACCGTGGCGGTGGCTTGACCATTGCCGAATCAGAACAAAGCGCGGTGGTTTACGGTATGCCGCGCGCATTGATCGAGCTGGGCGGTGCCACCCGGATCATGCCGGCGTGGGCCATCGCCACAGCACTTGCAGAAGTGGCTCAGACCCCCTTGGTAACAACGTGTAAGGAGACATGATGCCCCTCGTTAAAAAAGATGTAGCGACCCCATCCCCCGTCATTGCGCATGCCATGTTGGCGGATATGGACGTCAGCGAAGCGGTGGCGCGTTTGCGCACCGACCCCTCGGCCACGCAACGCCAGCGCATCCTGACCACGCTGGTACGCAGCGCCGATGCCAATGCCGCGCGTGAGCTGGCGCAATTGCTGGACCACGCGCCGATTACCTTGCGCAACGAGGTTATGGATGCACTGCGTGACATGTCCGGCCAGGTGTTGCCGGTGGCGGCGCAATTGCTGCGCTCGTCCGACGTCAATCTGCGCATTTACGCCATCAGCATTCTGGATGAGAACACTGACGCCGCCACCGCCGATTTGATGGCCTTGCAATTGCAGCGCGATGACGAAGAAAACGTCTGTGCCGCTGCGGCTGAATTGCTCGGCCGTATTGGTGAACAGCGGCATGTAAGCGCCCTGCGCGAAGTTGCGCAGCGCTTTTCCGGGCGACCGTTTCTGCAGCTGGCAGTCAGCCAGGCACTGCGCAATATCTCTGGCCAGGAATGACATGACCGAGCAATACGGCGATGCGACGGTGGCAATTTCTGCAGAGGAGTACACCGCATTTCGCGAGTTGTTCTATCGCAAGACCGGAATCTACTTTGACGATGGCCGCCGCTATTTTGTAGACCGACGCCTGGTGGCCTGCATCCGGGATGCCGGGTTTACCAGCTTCAGAGGTTGGTACGACGTATTGCGCCACGGCCATGCCGAGTTGATGGAAGCCGTCATCAACGCCATGACCGTTAACGAAACCTGGTTTTATCGCGAGGAATACCAGTTTCGCGCGCTCAGCGAACATATCCTGCCCGACGTGCTCAGCCGCAAAAAGGCGGGCACGCCCTTACGCATCTGGTCGATCCCATGTGCTTCGGGCGAGGAACCGTATTCGATTGCCTTATGGCTGATGGAAAACTGGCCCGCGCTGGCCGAAGTGGACATCGAAATCATCGCCAGTGACATCGATACCGCGATGTTACAAGCGGCCACCGCCGGCATTTACAGCGCGCGCGCCGTGCACGCCTTGCCAGCCGAGGTGCGGGCGCGGTATTTTGCCGCGCAAGACGACAAAGGCCACTTTGTGCTGGACCAGGACGTACGCGATTGTGTGCGCTTTGTTGCCGTCAATGTGACCGACGCCAATTCGGTGCGTCAGGTCGGGCCGATTGATGTGGTGTTCTGCCGCAACCTCTTGATCTATTTTGATGAAGTGTCACGTCGGCTGGCTGCCGATAATCTATTTGAAGTGCTGGTGCCAGGTGGTTATATCTGCCTGGGACATTCCGAATCCATGAGCCGGATCTCACCGTTGTTCCGGGCGCGCCGCCTGGGCGAGGTGATTGTGTACCAAAAGCCGTCAGGAGAAGGCTGATATGAAACGGGTTCTGATTGTTGATGACGCTACGACAGTGCGTCTGTATCACCGGCAAATCCTGGAGGCCGCGGGCTATGCCGTGGCTGAAGCCGCCAATGGCATCGAAGGCTGGAAAAAAAGCGCTGGTCGATACGTTTGATCTGTTTGTGATCGATGTAAACATGCCGCGCATGGATGGCTACAGCCTGTTGGCGGCGCTGCGGGAAGACGCGCGCTCCAGCGCGACCCCGGCCATGATCATTACCACCGAAGCGCTGGAACGCCACCGCGAACGCGCCACCCAGACCGGCGCTAATCTGTGCCTGCTTAAACCGGTGGATGCCACCGAGCTGGTGGTGTACGCCGATATGCTTACGGGCGGCGCCCACGCATGAATCCGCTGTTATCCGGGTTTATTGGTGAAAGTCGCGAATTGATCGGCGATATGGGCGAGGTGCTGGCGCTGGCCCGGCGCGGTGCCGCCGATGCGCAGAGCGTGCATCGCTTGTTCCGGGCGTTTCATACCATCAAAGGCAATGCGGGCTTGTTTGATTACGAGCCGGTGACGCAACTGACGCACAACGGCGAAACGGTGCTGGCAGCGGTGCGTGATGGTTCGTTGACGCTGGATACGGCCTTGGTGGACGTGTTGTTTGAGGTGGCCGATCAGTTAAGCGAATGGATAGACCAGATCGAAGCCGATGCGCCGCTCAGCGACGATGCCGCCTTGCAGGCTCGCCTGGCCGCGCATGCGCC
>BBFD01000459.1 GCA_001313065.1 Silvimonas sp. JCM 19000 | reverse complement strand
CCGCCGCTGCGCCGCGCCCGTGTGATGTTCCGCTTTCGCCAGATTGTGGAAGACAACATCGATACCCTGGCGCATCTGATCGCCACCGAGCACGGCAAAGTGCTGGCCGATGCGGTTGGTGAAATCCAGCGCGGGCTGGAGGTGGTGGAGTTCGCCACCGGCATTCCGTCTTTGCTCAAAAGCGAGATGACCGAAAACGTGGGCACCGCGGTCGACAGCTATTCCTTGCGCCAGCCGCTGGGCGTGGTGGCCGGGGTCACGCCGTTCAATTTCCCCGCCATGGTGCCGCTGTGGATGTTCCCGGTGGCGCTGGCCAGCGGTAACTGCTTTGTGCTCAAGCCATCCGAACGCGTGCCGGGGGCGTCGTTGTTGCTGGCGCAATGGCTCAAACAGGCTGGTTTGCCCGATGGTGTCTTCAATGTGGTGCAAGGCGACAAGGTGGCGGTCGACGCCTTGCTCGACCATCCCGATATTCAGGCGCTGAGCTTTGTCGGCTCAACCCCGATTGCGCGTTATATCTATCAGCGCGGCACCGCCAACGGCAAACGCGTGCAGGCGCTGGGTGGCGCCAAGAATCATATGGTGGTGATGCCCGATGCCGATCTGGACCAGGCCGCCGATGCCTTGATGGGCGCGGCTTATGGCGCGGCGGGTGAGCGTTGCATGGCTATTTCGGTGGTGGTGCCGGTGGGCGAGGCCACAGCGGATGCCCTGCGCGAAAAAACTGGTGGCACGCCTGAGCACATTACGCGTGTCGTATTCGCTGGATAGCCAGGCCGAAATGGGTCCGCTGATCAGCGCCCCGCATCGCGACAAGGTGCGTGGCTATATCGATAGCGGCGTGGCCGAAGGCGCAATGCTGGTGGTGGATGGCCGTGGCCTGCAAGTGGCCGGGCATGAGAGCGGCTTCTTTCTGGGCGGCAGTTTGTTCGACCATGTCACGCCTGAGATGAAAATCTATCGCGAAGAGATTTTTTTGGCCCGGTGCTGGCGATGACGCGCGCGCCCGATTACGCCACCGCGCTGCATCTGGTTAACGCGCATGAATTCGGCAATGGCGCGGCCATTTTTTTTACCCGCGATGGCGCCACCGCGCGGCATTTTGCCAGCCATGTGCAGATCGGCATGGTGGGGGTTAATGTGCCAATCCCGGTGCCTATGGCCTTCCATAGCTTTGGCGGCTGGAAAGCCTCGCTGTTTGGCGACCATCATATGCATGGTCCGGAGGGCGTGCGCTTTTACACCCGGCTGAAGACGGTAACCGAACGCTGGCCAGACCAGATTGCGACTGGTGCCGAGTTTGTGATGCCGACCATGAAGTAAGGTCGCGGCATAAAAAAAATGGGCAGATCATCATGATCTGCCCGTTTTTTTATGTCTGTATGCGCTGCGCTTATTTGCTCGCCACTTGCGCCGGTGCTGAGGCGGCGGCCTCGCTGTAGTAATCGCTGCCGGTGCCTGCTTTATAAAAAGAAAAACCGACGCCGGCGATCATCAGCAGCATCACCAGAATCTGCCAGCCGGCGACGCGCACGACCGGAGCGGGCTCAGTAGTACGAAGTTGCGTGATCATGATCGTCAGCCTGTTGCGGATTGGGTATGTGGCGATCATAAACGTGTAGTTAAACTAAAGAAACTACGGTAAAAACCATGTAGCAATATTACATACAGCGTTCTACTTAGGCTGCATTACCTAGGCCGTTGGTCACGCTGAACGGCAAACGGTGACTCGGCTGCAAGCCGCACCAATGCTGGGCTGGAGAGGTGGCCAACTCGCCAACGTGGTGCGTGATTTGCGCCATCAGACGCGTGCACCGCGCTGCGCCAGAGTGTGAATTTTACCTGCTGCCATGTCATCGGATCGAAACCATTTATCCAGCCGAGCAAACCGGCTGCCGCAGCGGGCGGGGCATGCAATTCTGCGAGGTCGGTATACGGTGCAATCGGACTCAAACAGCGTTCGGCGACGCCTGCCGCATGCACATCTGGCGCAAACCAGTGGCCGATGACCGCCCAGGTCTGGATCACCGGCCAGCCAAAGTCCCGCGTCAGCGCTTTGAAGCCAGCGCCGCTGACAAAGCGCAACATGGCCGCACTGTCTTGCCACAGATAAAACGGCGCGTAACTGTTTTCGCTGGCGGGCAGGGCATGGTCGTCGCGACGGCTGCTGAGCCAGGCCTTCAGGATCAAGCCGTCGAAATCATCCAGCAGCGGGCCTTTGGCGCGGATGCGCTGTTCGATGATGCTCATGTCGTAATCGGCGGGGAGCGTAAAACGATATTGCATCGCCAGCATGATCAGCTCCGGCGCGGCAGAAACGCCGTGGCTGAACGACCAGTTACTCATCGGGGCATCGTTGAGCACGATCATGATGTTTTCCGGTGCAATGCCGGGTGATACGCCCAGCAAGGCGGTTAATCGGGCAAAAAAACGCCTGCTTGACCGCGCTGCTGCGAACGCGCCCGGTAAATAAATGGATCAGCACAAATTGCGCGGAGCGCGGCCCGCCCAGATAAGTGGGGTCGTAGCGGAATTCGCCGGCTTGATGCTGCTGGAATGCCTGGAACAGGTCATGCGGCGGTACTTCAAAACTGCTTTCCAGCGCGATCTGCAATTGCGTCGAGATGGCATCCAACCACGCGGGTGGCTGTCCGGCATTCAAATGGATATGGGCAAATGGCATGGTGCTGCCGCTCCTTATGGCGTGACGGTGGGGGGCGCTGGCGGCCGGCAACGCCTGCA
>BBFD01000458.1 GCA_001313065.1 Silvimonas sp. JCM 19000 | reverse complement strand
CACCGGATCTGGCCAGCGTGCTGGCCACGGTCAAAGCCGAAATGCTGCCGCTGGACAAAAATCTGTTCCGCACTGAGGCGCGTTTGCGCCAGTCGCTGGCGGTGCTGGATCTAACCTGGAATGCCATACGCGAAGGCGGCGGCCGCTTGTATAAACCGCGCTGGCGCGAAGCCGCTGCACTGGTTGCCACCGCGCGCTGGAGCTATCGCGCCGCGTTGGCCCGTACCGAAAGCCGTGGCATGCAGCAACGGCTGGATTACCCCGGCACCGATCCCGCGCTGGCGCGGCGGCTGGTACAACACGGCGTTGATCAGCCACAGTGGCTGACGCGCATCCACGAGGAGGTCAGCGCATGATCGAATGGATATCCAGCGACCGCTGCACTGGCTGCAACCAGTGCGTGGCGGTGTGCCCGACCAATGTGTTGCAGGCGCGCGGTGCGGGCGTGCCGCTGATTGCGCGGGCGGACGATTGCCAGTCCTGTTTTGTGTGCGAGTTGTATTGCAAGGCCGACGCCATTTTTGTGGGCGGACTGTTTGACGCCTCCACCGGCGTAACTGAAGCCGAAGCAGTGGCGCAGGGCTGGTTAGGGCAATACCGCAAACACTCCGGCTGGGACGAATGCCGACCACTACGCCAACGAACACTGGCGCATGGACCGCGTCTTTGCCTTGGCCCGCGCCGGTTGAGCCGCATAGGGCGGGCCTGGACCCACCGTATGGATGTGGTCGGCGTGCGGGCATTGCTTTGGGCGATACGCCGACGTGGGGTCGGGCACCTGGCTGATCGGTGCGGGGCGGCGTATTGCGTAGCATGAACTCGTCAAACTGACCCGGAGAACATCATGAACAAAGCACAAATCGAAGGTCGCGTTGAAGAAGCCAAGGGCGCTATCAAGGAAACCGTCGGCAAGCTGACCGGCAATACTGCCCAGCGTGTCGCCGGCAATATCCAGAAGAACGCCGGCAAGGCCGAAGCCAACGTGGGCGATATCGCCAACGAGCTGGACAAGAATGCGCCGGATCGTCGTATCGGCCACTAAGCGCCATACCTACGGTGTAGATGAAAAGGCTCGCAGCAATGCGGGCCTTTTTTTTGTTTAACTGCGGCGGGCCGTCGCGCAGGGGCTACATTTGCCCCATGCAATTCATCGCCGTTTTCGACAACTCATCCGCGCGGGCTGCAACCGGTCGCACGCGCAAAACAGCCTGCCCGCCGCTGCCTACACTGGCCTCACTCCCACAGCACATTCAACACGAGGCCACATCATGCAACACGTTCCTGACTACGTTTATCTGATCCTTGCCGTCCTGGTTTATATCGGCATCAAACGTTGTTTTGCCAGCGTGATGC
Organism: Silvimonas sp. JCM 19000; assembly: GCA_001313065.1. Next base: position 1,387 of record BBFD01000458.1, on the reverse strand, counting down.
GGCCGGAGCGTTTGCTGTTGTTTCCGGCGCTGATGTTGTTCAACGGTTACGACAGCCTGCCTGGCCTGTTGCCCGCGTTGAATGACAGCGCAATGATCGCCGCAGGCCTCACCCTCGCCGCTGGCGCATATATCGGCTGGCAACACGCCGCGCGCTGGACGCTGCATTTCAGCGCCGATGGCAAGCAAGTGCGGGTGCCGGCGATTACAGCCTGCTGCTCAATATTCTGGTCAGCTTTGCCTTTGAATTTGTGCTGCACGCTGCGCATTCCATGCATGCGGGCTGGTTGCATTCGGCCAGCGCCACCGCCGCTGCGATGGCGATCTGGGGCTTGTTGGTGGGCATGCCGTTGGGCCGCGGCATCAATGTGTTGGTTCGTCGTGGTCAGGCACAGGCAAATGCCCTTAGCATGGACCGTTTCCACCACGCTGCGTTAATCCACGATGCCGACCCTGTTCACTGCACGCACCGCCAAGCTGCCCGGCCTGGCCGGTGCGTTTAATCGTCCGGCATTTTTTGTTGTGGCTACTCATCCTTAATAGTCTGGTGGGTCTGTGCTTCTGGGCCGGACTAAGCCGCGGGCCGCTGTGGCCCGATTTGTTGATCGCCAACTGCATCGGCTATAGCGTGTTTGGCTGGTGCGTTTGCTGCGGCGCTGGCCGCAAATACCCAACGGACTGCGCGTGCTGATTGCTGGGCCGCTGGGCGTGATTATCGGATTCGAACTGGCCGCCTTGCTGGTGGGCAGCCCGTCGCCGTGGCTGCACGACCCCGCCGCGTGGCTGCACGCTTTGCCCAGCTTTCTGATTGCGGGCGTGACCTGCGCCTTTTTGTCGGTGCTGCTGCAAAGCAGCCAGATCAAGCCGCGCTTGAAACCGAACGCCGCCAGGCGGCCGAGCTGCGCCAGTCCGAAACCGCGGCCAAGCTGGCCATGTTGCAGGCGCAGATCGAACCGCATTTCTTGTTTAATACTCTGGCCAATGTGCAAAGCCTGATCCATCGCGAGCCGGACCAGGCCAGCCGCATGCTCGATCATCTGAACCGCTATCTGCGCGCCAGCCTTGGCCGTACCCGCAAGGCGCAAACGCTGTTGCAAGAAGAACTGGAACTGGTCGAAGCGCTGTTGCAGATCGCCGCCATCCGCCTCGGCGAACGTCTGGCTTATCGCATCGATGTGCCAGCCGCTTTGCGTGGCGTGCCTTTGCCGCCCTTGTTGTTACAGCCGCTGGTAGAAAACGCGGTCTCGCACGGCATCGAACCCGCCATCCACGGCGGCGAAATCGTGATCAGTGCCCGCGCAGTGGAAGGTGTGCTGACGCTACAGGTTTGCGACAGTGGCGCGGGCCTGGGCCAGAGCGGGCGTGCCGGTGGCGGCGTGGGCTGAGCA
>BBFD01000457.1 GCA_001313065.1 Silvimonas sp. JCM 19000 | reverse complement strand
AAAAGTAACGTGCTCCCCGGGCACCCCGTATCTAAAATGCGCCGCAGGTCAGCAGTTAAGGGTTTGTTCAGCGCAAGCGAACATCAAAAAAAATGCGCCGCAAGCAAATGCGTTCACGTCCAGCAATCCCTCAATCCGCACCAGCCCCGCAAGCCGTCTCCCTCAATACCCCGCATCCACCAACATCTGCCGCGTCAGCAAAAAACACAAACCCATCGCCGCTGCTGGTATCCAGCCACACAAAGGGCAGCTCCGGATAGGCCTCTTCCAGCACATCGCGATTGTGGCCAATCTCCACCACCATCACGCCATGCGAGGTCAGCATGGTCGTGCCGGCTTCGATAATGCGCCGCGTGATATCCAGACCATCTTCGCCGCTCCCCAGCGCCATCTCGGGCTCATGCGTATATTCATGCGGCAGCTCTTCCATCGAGTGCGCATCCACATACGGCGGGTTCGAGATGATCAAGTCATAAGTTTCGCCCGCCAGTTCGGTAAACAGATCGGAATCGATCAGATGGATACGCCCGCCGAGGTCGTATTCCAGCACGTTGATTTCAGCCACATCCAGCGCATCGGACGACAAATCAACCGCATCAATCTCGGCATCAGGAAAATAATCCGCCATCAAAATCGCCAGGCAGCCGCTACCGGTACACAAATCCAGCGCCCGATGCACCAGTTCCGGATGCTCGATCCACGGTTCCAACGCGTCTTCGCGCAGCAGTTCGGCGATAAACGAACGCGGCACGATGGTGCGCTCATCCACATAAAACCGGTATTCGCCCAGGAAGGCTTCTTTGGTCAGATACGCCGCCGGAATCCGTTCTTCGGCGCGGCGCTGGATCACCGTCAGCACCTTGTCGATTTCGGCAGGCAGCAAGGTCGCATCCAGAAACGGCTCCAGCCGGTCGCGTGGCAGGCCCAGCGTGGCCAGCATCAGATACACCGCCTCGTCATAGGCGTTGTCGGTGCCGTGGCCGTAAAACAGTTTGGCGTCGTCAAAGCGGGTGACGGCAAAGCGCAAGCAGTCGCGCAGAGTGGTGAAATGGGTGCGGGCAACGTCGTACATGGGGGCCAACCTTCTGAAACCGTGAATGCCCGATAGTGTAGCAGGCTCGTCAAGCCCCTCAGGTTGCGCAATCGTGGCAAAACCTTGCGTATCGCGATCGGGTTATCGTGAACGCTTGTGCGTCTACGCAGAGGAAAAAAACCCATGCCCGTTCAACTGACTGTGCAGCATCGCGGTCGCCATCTTATCGGCAGCGCGACTTGCCCGTCGGCCCGGCGCGCGCCGGGCTGTTGCTGCTGCATGGCTTTACTGGCTCGCGTACCGAATTCACTTATTTGTTTGTGCATCTGGCGCGCTTGCTGACGGCGCGTGGCATTGCGGTATTCCGCTTTGATTTTGCCGGGTGTGGCGAAAGTGACGGTGACTTTGCCGAGCTCTCGATGGCCGACCAGGCGGCACAAACCGCAGCCATGCTTGATCAGGTTCAGGCGAATTACCCGGAGCTGCAGTGGCACGTGTTGGGTTTCAGCATGGGCGCGTTGGCGGCGACGCTGGTGGCGCCGATGCGGCCGGAACTGGCCTCGCTGATGCTGTTGGCGCCTGCCGGCAATATCGATAGCGTGCTCAAAGCGCTGGCGTTGCAGCCGCCCGTGGCGGGGGGGCTACGACTATCTGGGGCTGACCATCAGCGACGCATTATTGAAAGAAGCCGAAACCTTTGATCTGGCGCTGCGGCCAGTCAATTGCGCTTGCCCACGCTGGTGCTGCATGGGATGGACGACGTGGTGGTGCCCGCGCGAATCGGCGAGGCTGTGGCGGCGCAGATTCCGGGCGGACGTTATCGCGGCTTTGCGGGGGCTGACCACGTCTTTGCCCGGATTGCCCATCGGCGGCAACTGGCCGCCGCCATTGCAGACTGGGTGGAAAAAAACGCGCTTAAGCCGCGCCTGCCATCAGGCGCGCACTTCGGCGGTGGTGGGGGCGTAGGCACCATGCTGGCGGCACACCGTTGCTGCGGCGGCGCAGGCAAAGTCCAGATGCGCTTGCAGACCGGCTGCGGGCTGGGTCAGCACCGAACACATCCAGCCGCCCATGCTGGCGTCGCCCGCGCCCACGGTATCGGCCACTTCTACCTTGAACACCGGCCGATGCAGCGTTTCAGTCGGCGTCATCAAGGTCATACCGGCACCGCCCTGCGTCAGCAGAATATCGGCGCTGGGCGCCAGCCGCGCAGGATGGCAATGCCTTGTTCCAGCGTCTGGCCGGGGAAGAGATGGGTGAGGTCTTCGTCCGATACCTTGATGAAATCAGCAGCTCGCTCATGCGTTGCAGCGTGGCGGCATAGGCCGGGTCGGCCATGATCTTGCGGTAGTTGGGGTCAAAACAGATGCGTTTGCCCGCAGCCTTGATCTGCCCGGCCAGCGCGACCAGGCGGCTGGCCAGCGGCTCGCGCACCAGGCTGATACACCCGAAGTGGCGATCTGCACATCGTCCATCCAGCCTGCGGGCAGTTGGGTGTGATCAAAATGCAGGTCGGCGCTGTCGTCACCAATAAAGAAATACTGCGGCGGATTTTTCGACGGCACCATGGCCAGGAAGGGTGCTTTATCCACGCGCTGCAGAAAGCGTTCGTCCAATCCGGCTTCCAGTGCCAGCCGGGCCAGGTCGTTGCCGAAATTGTCGGTACTGACCGCCCCGGCGTAGCCGGTGGGCAGGCCCAGCCTGGAGGC